>DATNRD010000414.1:0-2483 GCA_036703665.1 Candidatus Obscuribacterales bacterium | reverse complement strand
TGCTGGAATGTTGCGAATCTCGTTGCCGGCTTCCAGATCCCAGAGCTTGAGGCTCTGGTCTCCGCTGCCGGAAAGAGCCCTCTTGCCGTCGCCAGCAAATGCAACGCTCCTGACCAGGTCAAGATGACCTTTCAGCTGTTTGACTTGCCCCAGACCCTTGCTTTCCGACGGAGCCGCGGCCGGCGGCAACGCTGCAATCTCAGGCGGAGGCACGGGTGAAGCAGTCTGCTCGGTCTGCGCAGGCGCCTGCAGCTCAGCACCGCGCGCTGGCTCGGGTGTCTCAAGTGCCGGCGCGGATTCGCCCGATGCGGCAGCCTGTGCGGCCTCGGATGCCGCCGCGGCCGGCGGAGCCGGCTGCCCCGTCCTGGCTGTTGAAGCTGCGCTCCCTGTGGCTTGGGGCACATCCTGCCCGGCGCCGGTTGCCGGCGCGAATTCGTCGTCCTCAGCGCCGGCTGCAGCCGGTGCGGCAGGCGAGGTTCCCGCGACTGCCTGAGCGGCTTTTTCGGCTGCGGCGGCATCAGGCGATGGACCGGATCCGGCCGCCTGTGCGGGCAGAGGCGATTCGCCAGACACCGCCGTGGGACCCTTGCCGGCTGTACTCCCTGCCGGTGTCTCACCGCCGCCGGGAGCAGCAATGGATTGCGCGGCACCGCTCCCAGATCGCTCGTCTGTACCAGCGCCGGCCGATTGCGCGCCACCACCGGCAGTGGCATCGGATGCGGGCTTCAGCGCCTGCTCCTGCTCTCTTATCTTTTCGAGGATGGAGACAACGCGCTTGTCGATCAGGTCTGCTTCAGCTTGTTTGCCCTGTGCGCGATAGCAGTCGGCCAGCACCCGCAGGCTGGTAAGCAGGCGCTTATCATAGGCACCGAACTTTTCCCCTTCGGCAACCGCCTCCAGCAACAGGCGTTCAGCCTTGGCATATTCACCGTCCTTGAATAGGGTCGTGCCTTTATCGTTGTAGGTACGCCATACCGTGTCCTGAGCGCCAGCCGCCACGCACAGCCAAAGCAGGGCCCAGACGGCAGCCATGCCCACACACGGTATTCTCCACCGCTGTCGCCCGGCTCCCTGCCCGCCTTTGCCTGTCATTGCTACGCCCTCATCTGCGTGTTGCCACCACCACCGGTGACTCTTTGCCGTAGTATGGGAGCTCCAGGCGGTACGCCTCGACAAACCCGTTACCGCGCAGAAGCCTGTCCAGCTCGCCCAGCGTAAATACACAGCCGGCAGTCGTTACGAGATACATGTTCAGGGCAAACAGTAGCGGCATGGCAGGCGCCGTGCGCTCCTCGTTCGGTATGAACTCGGCGACAACAAGTCGAGCCCCGGGCTTCATGGACTTGTAACACTTTTCCAGCAACCCGGCTGATTCCTCCGCTCCTTCGGAATGGAGGATGTGTCCAAGGATTGCGACATCGTACGTTTCCTCCGGCAGCGAGACATCCCGCCAGTTGCCCGGCAGAAAACTGTATTGCTCACAGACACCGTAATGCTCGGTAAACTCCCGGGTAACCCGAAGAACCGGCTCAAAATCCAAAGCGTCTACCTTGAGCCCGGCGTTGGCCTCGGCCATGCCGATGCTCCATACGCCACTGCCGGCCGCCAGGTCGAGAACGCGGGACCCCTCCGGCAGTGCGGCAATCTCCAGCTGCTCGGCGACTGCCCGCGCCGTCGCATAGCCCATGGGAAAGATGGCGGAAGCCAGCGCCGGAAAAAACTCCGCCGCCTCGGCTTCCGTATTGACCTGCTCCACCGGCTGCCCGCTCTTGATGCACTCAGGCAATCTTTCCCATATCTTCATCATCTCGGCATGCCGCTTCACGTATGGGCCCATAAACAGCGGGCTGGAAGGAACCAGATACAGCGCCGCAACCTCGGTAAGCTCGTAACAGCCCTCCTTCTTCACCATAAGGTCCAGCCCCGTGAGCGCATCGAGAAGCAATTTCGTGCCGCGCTGGTCGGCGCCAACCATCCTGGCGACGTCGTCCGCCGTCGTCCCACCATCCTTGACGGCACCGAATACATCGAGCTCGATGCCGGCACGCAACGCTGTGACCGCCCAGCTCGATTGCAGGATGGCCGTCACCGCCACAGGGGGCACAGCCGGCTTTTGCTTGGTTACAGTCATGTTCCTCCCTCCATAATGCCCAACGCCGCACGTTCAAGGTCTGCCGCCGGCCGCCGTGCCGTGGCCAGCCGCCTCTGCTCTGGCCTTTATTTTTGCGGCCTCTTCGTCCCTGTGTGTAGCCTTGAGCAGGCTGGCGTAATTCTCCAGGACCTCGGCCAGCTGTGGATTGCCGGTCCGGTCAAATATCTCTATGGCACGAACGTAAAGAGGCTCTGCCTGCGCGAATTTCTTCTGCATGAGGTAAACATCGGCAAGATACCTCAAGCTGGTGCCCACATCGACATGATCGGCACCCAGACTCTTCTCACGTATGGCCAGTGCCCGCTGGTAAAGAGGCTCGGCCTGATCATAT
>DATNRD010000413.1:0-11432 GCA_036703665.1 Candidatus Obscuribacterales bacterium | reverse complement strand
GAGCCGGCTGGGCGATCATGTCGCGAGACCCTCTCGCCCGCGTGCACTTTCTCGCGCAAACGACCGGCCAGATCGCCAGTGCGCTGCTGCTCAAGATGCCAACCCGGTCTGTAGGGAGCATCGTGCCGCAAGCCGGGCGGCTGCCGATCGTCGTCATCCTCACCGTGATCCCGTTGTCTGGGCGCGGTTGCTTCCTGAGCTTCCCTGCCGGTACCAGCATCGCGCGAGGACACGTGCTTTGGATGGTAAGGGGCCCCAGCCACCTTAGGGGCCGCTGCCTGTTGCTGTCGTGATTCCCGGGCGCTGGCGGCTGCTTGGATCTGAAGGACAGGGACCGGCAGGGTGGCGACGTTGCCCCTGGAAAACACGTCGTCTTTCCAGTCCAGACCAAGGTTGTGCGATTTGATCACGTAGCCTAGAGCCCCATTGAGCGCGCCGGCCCAGTCATGCATTCCGGCGCGTTCCAGGCTGCGCTTGAACCTCCAGATCTCATACAGCTGTCTTGTCGGGTCGAGTGCAGGATCGTTACAGGGTAGCGGTGTCCGGATCAGATGCAAAGGCGAGGGCGCGGCGATGATTTCCCCGAGCACCCTGGCCAGTTGCAGCTTCAGCTCCACATACACCCTGTCGCCGTAACGCCGCTCCAGCTCCTCCCACTTGTGCAAGGGCACATTGTCGTCCTTGAGAAGCCGCCGAATTGCATCCGCCCATGCTTCGTCGTCCGTTGTGCACAGCAGCCAGCGTTGTCGGTCTGAAGGTACCCTCTTGTCTGGCGACCACCAGAGATGTGGGTTTGTATCGAGAGTATCGATGAGGGCGGATGCCGACAGCTCTGCTCTTACCGTCAGGTCCAGCGGGTAAAACTCTCCAGTGATTGGGTTGGCGAGCAGATAATCAGCTCCGACCTGGTCGGCTGCGGTCTTCTCTCTGATACCCAGTCCGATGAAGTCATCGGCGCGCTCCTCGGCAACACCCTTGCGAGACAAGGCTCTGTTCAATTCGTCGTAGTTGAATAGCCCCTCGTTGAGCAGCTCGGCAATGGCCTTGAATGTTCTTCTCTGGGCACCAAAGCCTGATTGCATGCTGTACTCGCTTTGATCGTACGAGCCCACTGAGGTCTTGTCCCAGCCATAACGAGACTGCAGCCTGCTTTCGATTACACCGGACAGAAAGTAGCTCAGCTTGTCGGCTAGCTGCACAAGGGACGGATCGACCTCCCGATTTGCATCGCGCCCTTGAGTCACCATCTTTTGGAGAGCGTCAAGGTCGGTGCTTAAGGCAGCAAGATAGGAGTCCACGGTCTCATCCAGCTTAAGCAGCTTTTCTGCCCAGCGTTTGGATGGCACTGGCGCCTTTTCGATCCTCCCCAGAGCGGACAAGGTCTCACTCAACAGCTCCATTCTGGCGGTCGCCTTTTGAATCCTCTGGTCGAGAGTGTCCGCCGGCGTGACCCTGGTTGCTTCCAGCTGCTGGAGCCTCCTGTCGGCCACCTCTATCTTAAGAGTCTCTATGCGTCTGCACAGGTCGGACAAGCGGGGATCGACTCGTTTGCCGGCAGTTCGATCCTTGAGCTGGGACGCGGACAGAGATGCGTACAGCTCGTCAAGCTTTGCCAGATGCGCATCGAAGTTGGCGGCAATCGTGCGTATTTCCTCCTGGCTGCGCGCAGAGGGGTCGCTGGATCCGGGCCATAGCTCTACATTGATTTCCGCAAGAAGTTGAACACGATCGTGCAGCTTGCGCAGTTGCTGGTCTGCGCTGTCATCTCTGGCGATTGTCGTGGTTTGGACATCAACTAGCTTCTGCCGCAGGTAGGTCACTGCATCTGCAGCGCGCCCTGGTTCTCTAACTTGTTGAGTCTCAGCCTTATGCGCGGTGCTCGTACCTGCGCCTACGTTTCCTACTCGCGGGGCTGTCACGGCACCCTGCGTGCTGCCTGCCTGGCTGATCGCCAGATTCGCTCGGTACAGGTGCTCGGCCAGCTCGCCGGTGGTCCTGGCTTCGATTTCATGGAAGCCCATATAGCGCTCCCACTGATCATGGCGCCGGGTGTTGATTGACAGCAGCCAGTCGGTCATTGACTGCTCGATTACCCTGCCGACAGTGCTGAAGGCACCGTGAAATTCGTGTGCTGGTCGGCCCTGCTCGGCAATCTGTCTCCAGCGCTCCAGCATGTTCGCTACAGGCTCAGGCGGTGGTGCTGCGCCGAAAAGCTTCCGCGAAAGCTCGCCGGCGCTGTCGGCGTCGAGTCGCTTCAAGAGACCATGGACAACATAGGCGTTGATCATGTCGCGGCTGTCGGCCATCGCTTTGTTGATTTCAGCCGTATTTGAGCCGGTTTCACGGAGTAACTGCCATTGGTTGAGTTTACTGGAGACTTCTGGCGGCAGCTCCGCATTTCCGAAGAGGTTTTCCCTGAAGGCACGGTCACGGCTCAACCTCTGGAAGAACTCGGACGGCGAGCCGAGGTTCGTGAGCTCGTTGAACTCGGCAACCGTGACTCTGTACTGCTCCTCGAGAAGGCGCAATGCGTCGCCAGCCGGGTAATTGTTCCGGTGGGCATGCAGAAGATCATTCACCCTTGCCACGATTTCAGCCGGAAGATCCTCGAAGCCGCCGAGCGCAAGCACTTGCTCTATCAGTGCAAGTGGAAGCTTGTCGTCGGTCAATTTCCCGTACAGCTCAGCTATCTGTTGCGGTGACACTTCTCCGCCTTCCCGGTGCAGGCGATGTGCAAGACCGCGAACCATGAGCGATGCTTGCTCGTGATGGGTGTACTCATGGTACACCTCACCGATAAACTTGGCCGGGTCGCGCTCGCCAAAGAGCGCCGATTTCCTGATCTGCAGCACTCCGTTGGCGTAGCGTGCCGCCTGCCCTGCCAGCTCCGCGTCGTCCACCGCTTCGATCCTCACCGGTGCAATCTTCAGGTCTCTGTTTGCGGCAAAGTGATTGAGGAATTGCTCGAGCCGCCAGCGCCGCTCCTCGGTCAAGGTCCGGAGCAGCTCCGCATGGGCAACAAAGCTCTTCCTTGCCTCAAAGTAACGCTGAGCAATGGCAAGCTTCTCCGGGTCGCCCTGAAGTTGCTCATAAACCGCGTCGGCATCCTCCATCAAACGATGGGGAGGATCGAAATTCACCTTGGTTCTGAGATCGCGGGCGACTCGGTCTATATATTCGGAACGGCGCTCGTTGAACGTGGCCTCGGCCACGCGCCCCTCCACCGGCCGCCATTTAGTTATCATGGCACTGAGCCCCGTGACAGCCTCGCTCATCGTTTCACGTGAGTAGAGAGACGAGCGGCGTGCATATTCCTCTACGATCCGCCGTACTTCGGGCGATAATTCTCCGTGCTTCGGCGGGTTCCAAATTTGCTGGTAGTCGACCTCGCGATCGTCAATCCGATCCAGCCGTCCTAGTCGCACGTCTGCGGGCTCTGGACTGCCTGCTTGCGGACCGGCTGCTGCGGACCTTGAAAGTCTGGCTTCGGGCGATTTGGAAGCGCGGTATGCGGCAGTGCCCACCTTGGGCTTGCCAGTGTCCGGCCCGTACCGCGTTGATCTCAGGCGCTCCGCCTCGTCGAAGCGTGCCTTTGCTTGGGCAGACTGCAAGCCGGGTGGTTGAACGCGCTCGACCTCTGTCCCTCGACTGCCGGACGGCTGTCCCTCATCGCCGACTTTGCCGATGCCCGATACTGGCTCGACCCTGTCACCGGAACTCCCGGCCGGAGCCTGCTGAGGCAGATCGGGCGGCGGCTCGCCTATCTTTTCCAGTGCCTCGTTGAGGTGTCTTTCGAAAGCCTCGCTTTCCGTGCGCGCTGCACGCTGGACGGTACGGTCACCGGTCTGCCGGGAGCGTTCTCCAGCGGTCTGCCTGTCCTGCTCCTGCTGCTGGGAAGCTTTGCCTTTGTCCTCCTCGATCTCAGCCAGGACTTCCTTGAGCGATTTGCCCCGGCGCGCGCCGGGGTCGGCCTGGAACTGGCGATTAGCCTGATTCAGCATATGAAGCGCGTTCAGGGCTTGCATCGGGTCTCCACCAGGCTGCGACCCGACAGCATTTCCGCTCTGCAACTCGAGTCGCACCTTTGCGGCCCACTCCCAGACCTGATTGGCTCGCTCGATGAAGGTAGCGAACTCCGGCGGTAATCCGCCGCCTGGATACGTCTCAAGCCAGTGCTGCCGATAACTGGCGACCAGGTCAGCAAGAGCGGCATCCAGTTGCGCATAACTCAAGGTGGTGGAGCGATTGTCCGGATCCGTGGCTAGTGCCACTGTCCGCGGATTGGTCAAGGATGGATCGTCATTGAGGGCCGAGGCAATTTCCTGAAAGCGCCTGAACTTGTGCCGTGCCAACTCCAGCCGAGCCAGAAAGTCTGTCGGATGCGCACTCACGTAAGCTTCGATGTTCTTTATTAGTGAAGGCTCTGAAGGGTCGTGCGTGGCCCAGAAGAATTCACGCAGGGGAATGGCCCGTGAGCCACGATGGTCGTCCTGCCTTCGCCACTGATTGTCGATCTCGACAAAAGTCTCCTGGCGGCCATCAGGCATCGTCTCGGTGCGCAGACCGACAATGTTCACCACGTGCGGCCCGCCCGAGCCGCCCGCCTCGCCACCGCGCGAATCGGTAAAGAAAGGCTCTGAGAAAGTGTGCACGCCCGTGGTAATACAGAAAGGCTTGCCCTCTCGCTGGCAGGTCTCCATTCTCGCGTTCAACAACTGCAGCAGCTCTTCGGGGGTTCGGAAGGTTCTTCCAGGCTGATCGACGCCGCCCGTGAAGTACGGGTGCACAAGCACGCCCTCGGGATCGTCCTTGCCGGTTATGCTGCGGTAGATAAACTCCATATCCGAGACGGTGAGGTCGGGAGCGCTGGACAGAACTATCTGCGTTCCGTCAGGCGAACGCAACACCAGCCTTTCGCCGGTATCTCTGGCATCGACCATTTCGACTTCGGTGCCAGCGCTTTGCCGGACTACGATCCGCTGCAGGTCGTCGCGGGGAACCTGTCGATAAACTATGTCTCCTGCATTGCAGTGGACCGTGCTGCCATCCTGCTGCACGACGCTTGTCTTCTGCTGCCAGCAAAGGTTGACGGCCGCAACCTGGAATATCTGGCTGGCCCAGTTCCGATCCGGATCTACCAGCAGCGGTAGCTGTTCGTATGCCTGATGGGTAGCCACGAGTCCGGCCGGACCCAGGGGCGCCAGAAATCTGTTGAGTGCGGTAGCCCAGTGCTTGAGCGCTTCGGTGTCCTTGCGGTGTTGCTCCAGCGGCACTCTTACAGTGGTACCGTTCCTGGTGGTATGCTCGCCGGTAGTCAGAATGTCAGCTACCAGTCGGACGTACTCGGAAGGCTCGAACGTACACAGACGAACTTCCTGCGTCGTCACGTTGCACGTGTTGTGGAACCCCTGTGTGATGCCGAGCGGATCGGCGATGTTCTTGAGCAGCTCATGGACAGCATACAGTCTGGTACGTTGGTCGAGCTGCCCGGAGGACGCTTCGAGAAACCGGCGTATCTGCTCATAAGTCTTTGTTTTCTCTTCGTTGCTCAGCAGCGGGCGCTGCTCGAAGGTGTCGAGGTTTTTCCTCAAGCGAGAGTACTCGATGCCATCCATGGACAGGGATTGAAGGAGATCTCCCAGACGGGCTCTCTGCTCCTCCAGAGGTGTCCGCGGTGGCGACGGAGGCTCGATATGTGCTTCCTCGGGCGGCACCGCGAAACTTGGTCTCTCAATCTCTTGCCGGTGCGCGGTCCTGTCGTCTTTTGAAGTGATTGCGCCATGCTCGCTTTTGCCGGAGCGAGCTATTGTCCTTTCCGCGTCGTTAAATGCATCTTGTAGGACGTTCTTCACGACGATAAGATCAACGTCGTCCGTCGATTGGAAATACGGCATCATCTCGGCGAAGCGATCCAGCGCATCCACAAGCTTTGCTTCCAGGCGTTCGTACAGCGCCTGATCGGGAACCCTCAGGCGCTGTACGCTCTGCCTGAACATGTTCAGACACTCGCTCAGGGCCTTGGCGTGCTCTTCGCGCATCATGACCCTGGCACGATCTTTGAGGGCTTGTTCGGCCCGCACAGCTGCTTCACCCAATCTCATGAAGGCTTCAGCAGCGGTTTTTGCGGGCACGAGCCTGCCGTCGAGCCCACGCACCCACACGTCGCCCTTGCCGTCCTTCAGAGTTATCGCGCCGCTGTCTCTGTTGATCGAAAGTGACTGAAGCTGATGAATCCTGGTCGCCCCGCTGCCTGGCTCCCGGGTAAAGGCGAACCATCGTTGTTCACCACCGACCGTCCGCCTGACATAACGGTGTCCCCCCGTGATGTCTATCCGTTTAGGATTACCGTGCTCATCGAGGGAAACACGGTACACCCTTCCCTGGCGGTCGACGATTCGGGTCACCACTCCGTTGGCGTCAATCTTGAAATAGCCGCCGTCCATGCTGCGTACCCGCGCACGGCCGTCGGGATACTCATGACGGATCGTCCTGGTGTCGTTATCGATGATTCGCAAAATTCCACGGCGGTCAATCTCAACCTGGCCGTTGAGCACCCGAATGCTCTGTCCGTCCTTGATTTGCTGCCACTTGCCGTCTATGAGCACCCATTCGGTTCGCTCCACATGATTCACGATCTTCAGAACGGCTCCGGCCTTTTCACGTTCGACGCTGCGCAGCAAGATGCCATCGGCATCCTGAATGGATTTGACGAGGCCGCGCTCGCGCTCGACGTTCCACCTTTGCGCAGGTCTGTCAAACTCGCTTACAGCTCGGAAGGCGTCTATATTGCTGACCTCCGCCGAGAGCTTCGCGTGCGCGGAGGGCGGCCGTTGCCAGGAAACGACTCTGGAAGTGGTATCCGCGGTCTGCGTTGTCGAACGGCCCCCCGGCCCGACAGCATATCTTTGCTGCCAATCCTCCAGGTCACGCCGGGCAGCGCGCCGTTCCTCCTGCAGGCGGGCTCGTGCTTCTTGCCTTGCTTCCGCAACCTTTGTCCACAGCTCGGTGCCGAGCTGAGCAAGGCGCTTCTGCCCATCAGTCCGTGCGGCAGCCAGCTCGTCGCGCGCTCTGGCAAGGGCATTGCCAGCCTGGCTGTCGGCTGGGTCATGAGCGGCGCGTGCAACCGCGTCCGCGAGAGCTTTCTGGTGCTTGGACAGGGCGAGAGCCGACTCCAGGGTTGCCCTGGCCATTCGTTGCTGCGCATCCGCCTCCACGGCGGCGACGGTGCGCCGGCTTTCTACCTCTGCCTGCTCGATACGCAGAAACAGGTCTGCTCTGGCCAGAGCCCTTTGTGTTTCCAGATTTTGCGGCTGTCGTTCCGCTCTTAGCCTGGCCAGCTCGTAATCCGCTCTGGCAATGGCCAGTCGCTCGCTGGCGTTAGCTTCGATATGTGCTTGAAGATGCTTCCTCTGAGCATCAGACAGACGGAGCTCGACCTGTGACCGCAGAACAGACGATTCGATTTCGGCTCTTGATCTGGCTCTTTCCAGCGCGATTTCGGCTTTCCGAGCGGCCCGCCTGTCAGCCTCGGTCGCATCCGGTCTTTCCGCTTTGCGCCTGGCTGCATGCAAGTCCGTCTCCAGTTTAGCGAGACTCTCGCTGTTTGTTCCTAGTTGCTGGGCAAGCAGGCGCTTGTTTTCCGCCTGCACGACTGCCAGCTCTGCGTCGGCTCGGGCTCGAGCCAGCGAGGAGTCGGCTCGGTTCCTGGCAACCTCGTAGTCACGGTTGGCTACTTCGACGGAGCGTTGCACTCGAATGTTGTCGGGGTTCAGCTCCAGGCGGGCTCTGGCCTTCTCCAGCTCAGCACCGCTGCGGGCCAACTCGACCTCGGCCTCAGCCCTGGCTCTGGCGACAAGGAGTTCATTGTGCGCCCTGGTCAACTGAACGGGATCGGGGTCTTCCCCTCGTTCCAGTCTGCTCCTGTGCTGTGCCAGTGCTTGTTCGTAATTCATCCCGGCTGTGTGCACTTCCTGCTCGGCCGCCGTCCTTGTTCTTGTCACTTCCTCATCGGCAGCTACGATTGCTCTGGTCGCGCGCTCTTCGGCTTCTACTCTTGCCCTTGTGGCATCCAGCTCTTGTTGAGCGCGTATTACCTCCGCCTCGGTACCTGTTCCCTGCTCGAGATTTCTGCGGGCTTCTTCCAGGTTCCGTTCGGCCGATCGAACCTGCTGCGGCCCTTCAGGGACGATACCGCTTGACTCGGGCTCCAGCCTCAGCCTGCCGTTTGGATTTTGCCTGACCTCAATCGGGCCGTCACCAGCCCCGGTGACGCTTAAAAGCATGCGTTTCACGTCATTAGCAGATACAGTCTCGGTCTTGCCGTCTTTTTTGACTGTCCAGCTGCCTGCCTCATCATGGGATCCGGCTTGGCTTGTCCATTCCTCACCGGTACCTTTGACCTGTCTTATGCTGCCGTCATCGTTGTATGTGACATCGTGCTTGGTGACTCGTGCGACGTTGCCATCACCGTCATAGGTGAAGTTGTACCTCGTTCCTCTTGCGCCGTCGCCTGGCTCTACCACCTGGCTGACCCGACCATCGCGATCGAGCCAGTATCTGGGTTGCTGCGAGTCATGCGGAATTACCAGCACTGACCCGTCGGCATGCATTTCCCTGGTTCCGCGAACATCCGTTACCCGTATAGTTTCCCCGTCGGTTGCAACTTTGCCGTTGAATTTGATGGATGTCCCGTCCGGATTCTGAATTTGCCACGTACCGTCGGATTGCCTGCTCCAGACGGTGTCTCCCTGTCGCAGTTCACTGGGGATTGTGTGACCGGTCGAATCGATGAGCGGCTGATTGTCGGGGCCGGTTTCGTATCCAGTCGCGGTCAGTCGAAGGCTGGACTCGATCTCGCTGGATCTGACCCGGATAGGCGCAGTTGCGAAGCTGGTCAGAGGCGAGGTTAGCGCACCTTCGGCTCCGGACTGGATCATGAAGTTGTATACGTTCTGATAGTTGATGTACCGCTCCAGCAGTTCTTCTGAGACCGCCTCCTTGCTTATGTGCAGTTCCTTGGCGATGCGCTCCTTCTCCATGTCTATCGCCTGCGGGAGGGCACCCATGGCCGAGTTGGTGAAAGAGTTGATGGCATCATTCGGGATGCTTTCGATAGTGTTGTCGACCCATTTCCCGAGCGTACTCTTCAGCTCGCGGCTCGGTCCAACTTTTAGCCAGCCGCCGAACTGTTGTTCCCCGATATCCATCAACTGTCCGGCTTTTCCTGGGGCAGTAAACAACCCTCCGGCCAGCTCTCCGATGACGTTCCACTTTGCCGCCTCGTAGATTTTGTTCCAGGTGAACTCTTCTGAAAGTCGGTCCTCACGAATACCTGCAGCGGCCTGGAAGCCAGCGGCCTGGAATGTTGCGTTCCCCAGTTTGAAGATCGAATTGGCGGCGAACTGTGTGCCCTCGTTCCGTGCCATCGCCTGTACAAGCTTGCCTGCCGGAGAAGAGAGCAGTGCCTCCTGCGCTGGCGTGAGCGTTTTGCCCAGTGAGGCTGCGCGGGCGGCCTGCATATACCGTTGAAGAAATTTGCATCCTACAGAACCGGCTGTCATGGTGGCGCCTTCCAGGACCCCGGATTCGAAATTTCTGCGGAACTGCTGCAGGTCCCCGCCTTGCGTGTGCCTGAAGGTCGCGGACATGGTGCCGCCGGCAGCCATGCCGAAGAGGATTTCGCCACCATATGCAGTGAGAGTGGTTATGCGGCCGGCGCTTGCCAGCGCGCTAAAGTAGGCGCCCGCACCGGCCGTGAGGATAGTGGTGGCAGCCATGGCGGTGGCGTCGGCAGCTTGCTTCTGGAGCTGTTGACCTTCCTGGGACAGGGTCTGGACCTCGCTGGCGGACAGATTCATGTCCTGCATGAAGATCTGGATGGCTCTTACGTCGTGATCAATCTGATTGTTGTCAATTGGGTTGCCGGACAACCCTTCGTTGAATAGCTGGTCGAATTCCCTGTTCAGCGCCCGCTTCTGGTTGGTGATTGATTCCTGGACCTGGGACAACAGCTCGCCCCGGTTGCCCATCCACTGATCAAACGTTCCACCCAGGAAGTAAGGCATGTTCTTGAAGTATTCCACGTTCCCTTGCAATGCCTGGCTCTCGGCCTCGTTGGCCTGGCGCATCAACTCGTCTGCGGATACCAGACCGCCTTGCACGTGTGTGCCGTTGCTCGTGACGCGCCCCGGGCCCAGTCCAAGGATGCGGTGCTCCTTGTTTTCGCCCTCGAACGTGAACTTGAGGACGACCTGGCTTTCTCCGGCAAGATTGACGTGCCTGCCATCGATTGTTGCCACATATCCCGGTCCCATGGTGCCGCACTCCTCGCCGCGGCGCCGCTCACCGTTCTCGATGTAGACATGGTAGATCTTGCCGTCTTCTATGTCGTAATGATTGCTTCCGATTCTCATCGAGCCGTTCATCTTCTCGAGATTGTCGGACGTGATATCGGGAACTCTGATCTCTTTGGGTGGTGGCAGCTCCCGTTCTCTAAAAAGCTCGGCGCGCACCTTCTCCTGGGGAGCCTCGATGAGATCGCTCAGCGTCTTTGCCAGCTGCGAGCCTCCTTGGTCATTAGCATCTGCCGGGATGCCATTCTTGATGATGTCATCCAATCGCTGGTTGAAGCGCGCTTCCGCCTGCTGACTTCGCTCCACGGCCTTCTGGCTCATCTCGCTCTTAGCCTGCGCGTTGAACGTGCTTGCGTACTGTGTTTCCGCAGCAGCCTGGCGCCTCAGCTCCGCGACGCTGTAAATTCCCTTATGACCCTGCTTGTCTACCGTGGTGATCCAGTCGAGTTTCTGTTGCTGCCCATTTTCGTCCTGAAACTCGAGGTGCCACACAGCACCGGTAAGATCCTTCATCCCCATGTTTTCCAGCTTGCCGTTTCTGGTCCAGCTGATACTGCCGTCGGGACCGTTTATGCTGCCTATTGGTTCGTTGCTTCCCTTCCTGTAGATCTTTCCGTCGCGGATGTCATAGTCAGCTACACCATCGGACTCGTTGCTGTCGGGAAGTTTGAGAGAGCCGCTGATGGTGGCAGGGTTGCGCGGCAAGTTTTCGAGAACGTGCTCGGGATTGTCCAGCTTTGCCCGCATTCTTGTCAGCCCCTCTCCCAGGAAGGCGGACTCGACAGCAGCGGTGCGCTTGTTGAATTTCGCAAGTAGGTTGTCATCTACTTGTCCTGTCTGCAGCAGTTTAGAGATGTCTGCCGATGTTTCCTGGAGTTGGCGTTGAGCAAGCTGTGCGCTTGTCTCGAGCGCGCTTTTCTGGTTGCCATCAGTCATGCCGGACGTGTACCAGCTGTACCATCGGTGTCCCTCGTTGTGAGTGAGAAGCGCCTGTTCTGACTGGAGGGAGTTCTTTTTTTGCTGGTCCATGACGTACTGAAGATTCAGAAAGCCACCGGAGCCGGGCCTGTAGGTCCCATC
>DATNRD010000412.1:0-2750 GCA_036703665.1 Candidatus Obscuribacterales bacterium | reverse complement strand
CACGAAACCAACCTCAACAACCTGGTTTTCACCGGCATACCGATGCAGTGGCTTACAGCCGGCATCAAGGACCTCGTCCACTGCGATAGAGTCGTGCTGGTGCTCGATGTATGCCACGGCGGTGCGGTCGCGCCGGGCTCCAAGGGCCTTTTCAGATCGGAAGCGTTCAGCCCGGACGCGTTGGCTATCGGCACAGGACAGATGGTTCTGGTATCGAGCGAAGCCGATCAGATATCGTGGGAGTCGAAGAAATACCCCAACGGTGTTTTCACGCGCCAGTTGATCGACGGCCTGCGTCTCAAGAACGACCGCACCACCATTGGCGAAGCGTACGAATTCCTGAGGGCGAAGGTCGAGGAGGAGGTCCTGAGAGATCGCGCGGAGGTTCAGACACCCGTGCTCATCAAGCGCCTCTGGCGCGGTGATGATCTGGCTATAGCCATCAAGCCCACGATGCCTAGACCCGGGCTGATGGAAACTCAGCCGCCCGCCACCGCCGCCTCCGCCATCACATCCGGTGCCAAGGCAAAAACCGCTGGCGGCGGAACACGCAAGGCACCGCTAAAGCGAACCACTCCTGCGGTCAAGGGGAAGAAATGATGTTCAAGATCTCTGCACCGCGGAGAACCTCGGCCCTGCTGGGAGCGCCGGCACCTTGCCGGCTAAAAGCGGCGCTGCCAGGACTAGGATGCACAAGCGATGCTTGTCGGAATCCACCTGATTGCCACATGTCAAAGAAAGAGGATCGAACATGAAGAAACGAATAGGAACGCTCAGCCTGGCGCTGCTGATGGCTGCGACAAGCTTCTTGCAATGCAATGAGGCGGAAGCTTTCTGGTGGTTCTTCAGGAAGAAGTCGAAGGACGCCGCCCAGGCGGAGACCAAGCGCCAGCCCAGGAATGTCGCCGGAGCACCGGTGGGGCTCGTCCCCGGCAATCCGCCCGCGCTCTACTGGAAGCCACCCGGAAACGCCAAAGCAGCGCTGTTGTGCTTGCACGAGCTCGGCATGCACAGCGGCGTGTTCGACGACCTGGGCAAGCGCATGTCCGCCCAGGGGATCGCCGTCTACGCCATCGACCTGCGCGGATTCGGCGGCTGGCAGGACATGAAGACTCCGGAAGCAAGAATGGACCTGGAAAAGACGTTCGAAGACGTGAAGGGCTCGCTCGAGATCATCCGCAAGCTCAACCCCGGCATCCCGGTGTTCGTCCTTGGCGAAGCCATGGGCGGAGCGCTCGCCCTGCAAGCAGCTGCCCGCTATCCCGAGCTGGTCCAGGGCGTCATTTCCGCAGCGCCGGGCGGAGAACACTTCAGGACGGTCGCCAATTACATGACCATAGGCAGCAAGGTGGCCACCATGCGTGCCAACAAAGATTCCGGATACGCCGAAACGCTCATGGAGATGGCGACCCCCAGAGAGGATCTGCGGGAAGCGCTCAAGTCCGACGCGCGGGTCAGGCTCGATGTGACCCCGCGGGAGATGATGGCCTGTCAGTTCTTCATGTACAAAACCAAGAAGTTCGCGCGAGAAATCAAAAACACCCCTGTGATGATTGTCCACGGCGAGAAGGACGGCGAATCGAAGCCGATCGGCTCGGAAAAGGTCTACAAGGCGCTGGCAACAGACAAGAAAAAGTACCTTTCGCTGAGCGATGGTGACCACTACGTCTTCGAGGACACGAAGGTCAACGACAAGGCCTTCGAAGCCGCCCTGAGCTGGATCGACACCCACGCCGCGCAGACCCCTTGAGGCGGGCGCACGGACGCCCGCGCCCCCAGGGCATGCGCTGTTGAAGACTAACGCTCTGCTGTCGTGCTAAAAACTGCCGATGACTCGCCAAGTCGATTGCATTGGGCGCGACGCCCGCGCCTCCGGGATTGCTGCGACTATCTGTGGCTACCGGGACGGCACCGGGCGGCTCCCCTTTCGTACGGGTGGGGTTCAATTCGGTCAAATTAGGCACGCCAGGAGGCACAGCGGTACGGAAGTTCTCCTGGGGGCGCGGGCATCTTGCCCGCTCCTGATGAGCCGGGGTTAATCTAGCGAAACGGTAAAGTTCGGCTCGAACTGGGCAAAATGCTAAAGACGGTTAGCGGCAACCGAGGGGTAATTCCTGACCGTCTCTTACTTACCATGCTCAGATTCAGCAAGCAAAACGATCCCGGCAATGTCCGCATGCCGACCATGTCGGTCATGCCCAGCCCTGAGGATCTCCAGTTCATCCTCTCGCAAGCGCAGAGAAACTGGAGGCGGGCGGTAGAGCTGTCTTTCAAGACGCCCGGCGGAAGTCAGCTCTTTACCATAGCCGTCCAGTGCGAGATGGGCTCCGGCGAGCCGATGTGGACGCTAACCCGGCAGGGGTCACTGGGAACGCAGGTCGCCTGGACTCACACGAGCCAGGATGTGAGGCTGATTCACAACCTCATCGTCCCCGAGTTTCATGGCGCCAGTGCCGGACAGGGCACAGGCGCGGAAAACGCCGCCGCTCTGGCGGGCGCTGAATCGACGAACGGCGACAAGAGCGGCGAGGCCGCCACGGCGGCCAGCACCGCAAAGGGCGGAGAGGAGGGCGAAGACCAAGCGATAGGGGAGCTCGATTCGGATACGCTCGCCATCCAGAGCGTGTTCCGAAGCCTGTGCCGGCCGGAGACCGGTCTTTTCACCTACCCTGCCTTCCTCTACTTCGTGGACCAGGAGTGGCGGCGGTTCCGCCGCGGTGGCCTTCCGTTTTCCGTGATGATCTTCCAGA
>DATNRD010000411.1:0-3940 GCA_036703665.1 Candidatus Obscuribacterales bacterium | reverse complement strand
TACTTCTTCCAGTCGCCGCGGTCGTATTCTTCGTGGGTGAGAACGTGCCGAACGTATAGCCTGTCGTTGCTGAAGGCGGCGATAGCGATGAGTCGGTAGTCGTTGCCCTTGATGTCAAACACAATCTTGCCCTCTACCCAGTCTGCCGTAGTGAACGTTTGCCGGACGTCGGCGAAGTTTGTCCACTGAGCATCCTGCACAGCCTTCTTCCACTGCTTCAGGGGCTTGTCCGCGTCAGGGTGCTCTTTGATGAACTGTCTGGCTCGGCCCCAGTGAATGACCTGCATCAGGATCTCCTTGATAACAGTTTCCCAAATTGGGAAGTGATTGGCAATAGAAATGTCCCAAAATGGGAAGAATTAACCTTCTGCCTTCCGTCGGGCGGCTTCCCACACCTGCTTCCAATGAGATCCGCAATCCTCTGCAAGGGCTCGCGAAGGCGCTAGACGTCGGCGACGATGTAGCCGGCCGTGACGTCGGACGAGTCGCGGTGGTTGGCAAGCCGCTTGAGGGCGTGGTGGGGAATGTCCAGGCTCTCGGCAATGGTCAGGAAGCGCCGCCGCAGGTCGTGGAGGGTGAAGGGGCACCGCCGCCGCGAGCTTTCCATTTGTGGGTTACAGCGACCAGTACCCTGGCGGCCGGGTCGCCTCAACTCAGTGCAGCTCTTGACGGTGCGCTCGTTGTGTCCTCTGCGACGCGAAACAGGCTGCGCCCGCTGCGCGTTATTAGCTTAATGTGCGCCGCGGCTCAGCCGGTATCGCGTTGCGCGAAAGTCTTTGAGACTTCTACTGCTTCTAACACCAGTCGGCCGCTTATGCAAGAGGGGACTGCGCCTCAGCCGCCTGGTTTGATTTGCCGCCACTCCTGGCAGAGTGCATTGGCCTGTTCTTGCAGCTCCTTGACTCTGGCGCTGCGCTTGACCAGCTCTTCTGCACCGGCATTGTCGCCGAACTCGATTGCCTGGGTGACGGCCTGCTGTATGGCGGCGAGTTCCGCGGTGAGTCCATCGCATGCGGCGCGCAATGCCTCGGACACGCTGATTGCCTGCGCTGGTGCTGAGCGCTGGCTGAATACGTCCGGTGTCGAATGTTGCGCGGATTGTTGAAACGACTGCGCGCACGGCATGGGATCGGGCGGACGTGTGCTCGGGTTGAGCGCGGCAAACAAGGGATCAGAATCTTCGTAGTAGCTGCGCGGCCGTTGCGGCAACGTGCTCTGCGTATCAGGTGCCTGGGCACCGGCAGGGAGCGAGACCGCGTCCATCGTGGTGGTTTTGCCAGTTGAGAAACGGAAGGTAGTGGTAGCTCTTCCTCGCTTGGCAGCCCGCACGAGAGCCGCGTGCAACTGGCTGGCAAGCAGCGGCAAGTAGTCCTGAGTAAAAGGCTTCCGGCCGATCATCCAGGTAGCAGAATCACCTGTCGACTTGAGCTCTATTGCGAAAAACCGCGCAAAGCTATTGGGATTTGCGTTGTACGCCAACAACTGATCCGAAGAGATAAGCACACCGTCGATCTTTTCTGGTTGCCCGCGGATGACGAGCGACCAGTCCCGCAACGCCAATCGTCCATAGTAAGCGGCTGCTCCATATCCGCCATAGCGCGGATCGCCTGCCTTCACATGGATCGGTCGCTCCATGCGTACGGCGTCTGCTGAGGCTGACGCATGCCTGTGAAAGTCGAACGTTAACTCTGTAAACACATCGAAGAGCTGGTCAACTAGCTGCATCATGTCCAACGCAGGACGCTGTGCTGTTCCGGCAGCGCCTGCTGGGGTATTCGAGGTCGCCATATGTCGTACTTCCCCTCAAGTTGTTGCTTGACACCAGTATTTGCCGCCCGGCGGCATATTGTATATTCCCCACCCGGTAGGCGGCTAACTACCCCCACGTACAGACTTGAGCGCTTCGCGGGCGGCGTCTCTAACCAGTTTCTCCGGATCGGTCAGAAGTGCTACGACCAGACGTGCTCCGACTGCCAGTCCAACGGAGCCGATCGATGAGAGGGTCCGAATTGTTTCTATCCGGATCCTCCAGTCTTTGTGATGCAGCAACGGAACGAGATGGGGAACGGCTGGTTTGGCCGCGGGACCCATCTTTCCCAGCGTAAAAACAACGCCCCACGGGTCTTCCACGTTGAGAGCGTCAATCAGGATCGGCAAGGCAGGTTTGCCGATGTCTCCCAAAGCACAGGTTGCGCTCAGCCGCGTTCCGTATTCCGGATCCTGGAGAGTTTGCTTCAATGCATTGATAGCCGCAACGGCTTTCAGCTCTCCCAGACGGCTGGCAGCAATACTCCGAACCTTCTCCTGCACTCGCTTGTCGCCGCAGTTGTACTGGAGCGCGCCGATAAGCGTCTCAACCGAGTCCTGGATTGGATCGATAAGCGCGTGCGCTGCCCATGTTTCGTTCCGCCGATGCCGTCCCAGCCCCACCGTGTCGAAGGCGTCGTTATTGCCCTCGGGCTCAACGCCGAAGTGAGCGAGGACTTCGTTGATGTCCAATCCGGATTGAGATTGTCCGTCAACCCACAGCGTGCAGTCGTGTCCTCCCATTCCCCCGAAAAACTCGGCCGTCAAACGGGCAACCTTGGTTCGTTTCGACGCCCCCACAGCCCATTGGTCGACTGGATTGATCTCGTTGTAAAAATCCTCCGTCAGCGGGATCAATCCCAGCTCATCGGTGAGCGGATAAACGAGCGCAGTTTTCAGCTTCCATTTCGCGATGTCTCGCTGTCTTGCCAGGATCGCATCGAGTTCGTAGCCCATCGGACCCGCCTCCTTGCAATATTGTACGTGCAGCCATGGACGGAGTCACTGCATGCGATCGGCTGTATGGTTGCCGAAATCATTACGCACGGCTCCAGGTGGGGGCAGGGGTGAGCGGGTTGTTATACGCAGCGCACCGAAGTGCGACGGGTCTGCTATCGTGGCTGTATAGTCCCTGGAGGAAAACGTGCCTTTGTCCTGCAGAGTTTCGCTGGTCGTGTATCTGGTTTTGGCGCTTGCTGTCGGAACGGGCGTTCAGGTGAGCGGCGCGCCGGCTAAGAAACCTGCTGCCCAGCCGAAGTCCCCACAGCAACTGGAGGACATGCTCGACAGTTTTGAAAGGTCTGCCCCGCCAACGAAGAACTATACGAGCCGCCACCGGCTTCCCCCCGCCAGACCTTTGCCCATGAGCGCGTACCGCCGGGCGATGCCCATGCCAAGTCAAGGCAGGTTCGGCAGAATGGGGCAAGGGATGGGGGGGAACCCGGCAATGATGCAAATGTTGCGGCAGCAAATGCAGGCTGGTGCCGGCGGGCAGGGCAATGCTGCATTCATGCAGATGTTGCAGCGAATGCAATCGCGTGGACCACAGGCAACACCGGCACAGCACCCCGGGTTTATGCAAATGCTCCAGCAGAGACTGCAGGGCCCCGGAGCGGCAGCCGGGAGACCGCCTTCGATGCCAATGATGCAACCGCCCATGCGCGGCTCTTCCCCGGGGGCACAGGCAGCGCCCATGATGACTGCTCCGAAGAAGCCCTCATTTGGGTCCTTCCCTGCCGCCCCGGCAAAAGCTCCCGCGCCACCGGCCGGAGGCGGGCAGGACCTGGAGAAACTGATGGAAGCCCAGTACGGGCATTAGCCGACCAGTCCAGGTTCTTGGAACATAGTCAGTGACAGCTGTTAGACATCTGCGATCAGCACAGCCGATGCCCTTCGCGCATCGTGCCTACCTAGCGCGCTAGCGCGGGCGCGGCGGGCGGGACGCCCGCGCAGGGGATTGGCCTACGCACTTCACTGAACATGTACGATTATTGCCTAGGATTAGGACGGGGAGCCGAGCCACGCCGCGCCCGCGCCGTGTTAAATGCGATAGTTGCAGCTCAGTACACGCCCGCTGAGACAGGCGGGTCGGCATACGGGTGCCAGTTAGGGTTCGCTGCCTCGACAAGCGCTT
>DATNRD010000410.1:0-2747 GCA_036703665.1 Candidatus Obscuribacterales bacterium | reverse complement strand
CGCTGCTCCGACCGCCGTAAGCAGCGAACGGCGCGCCAGCGTGCGGCGGGCTGCCCTGACAAAGTTGAACTGCGGTTCAAGGACTCTGGCCAAGCCATCGATCGCGCTGCCCGTTCTCAAAAGGCACAGCAGCTCGGCCGGCAGGCGCAAGGCATCACGACAAATAAGGCTCTCGAGATCGCGCTGGATGAGCGAGAAGTCCAGCTCGGAAAGGTCCCTGCCACGCCAGCAGTCGATGAGCGCCGCCAGCGTCCGCTCCAGCGGCTCGGCCGGGGCTGCCTCCGCGACTAGCCCCAGCCGCTTCAGATGAGGCACGGCTCTGCTTGCCTGCCCGCTCACCAGCGCCTCCAGGCAGCCCTGCAATGCGGCCTGCCGGGTAGGCGATATCTCGCCTACCACACCGAAGTCGTAGATGACCAGGCACCGGGCAGCATCGACAGCCAGGTTGCCTGCATGCGGGTCTGCGTGGAAGAAGCCGGCAGAGACGACCTGCTCCACGTAGCAGTCGACGATCAGATTGGCCAGGTCTTTCAAATCCAGCCCCCGCGCCCGGAGCTCCGGTAGATTGTCGACCTTCGTTCCGGGCAGATACTCGAGCGCCAGCACCGTCCGCCCCGTGTACCGCCAAAAGACGCGCGGCACCTTTATTCGAGGCCGATAGCGGAGCAGCCGGCGCAGCCTGTCGGCGTTGCGCCCCTCGGCGATGAAGTCGATCTCGGCAAACAGCGTCCTGCCGAATTCGTTACTTAGATCGAGCCATGCCCTGGCCCGGTCGCCTCTGCCCAGGCAAGCGGCGGCCCGGGCAAACATGCGCATGTAACCGATGTCCTTGTAGAAGCGCCTGACCAGATCCGGTCTTTGCACCTTCACCGCCAGCCAGCGCCCGTCCGCCAGCCTGGCTTTGTGCACCTGTCCGATGCTGGCGGAGGCAAAAGGAAACGGCTCGAATTCAGCGAAGAGCTCCTCCGGATGCGCACCCAGATCGCGTGCCAGGCAGCGCCGGACCGCCTGGTAATCAAAGGGCGGGACTCGATCCTGCAGTTGCGCCAGCTCGTCTGCCAGTAGCGGCGGGATGAGGTCCTTGCGCGCCGCCAGAAACTGGCCAACCTTGATGAACGTGGGGCCCAGGTCCACCAGCAGCTGCTTAAGCCTGGCTGCTTGCGCGCGCAACCGCACATGCCGATCGACAGGGGCCGCACCGGGCAACGATTGCCTGCCGGCCCATACGGCAAAACGCAGGCAGGCGCCAGCAACCTCCCAGAAGCGCCGGTCGACGAACATGCGCCAGGGGCTGACGGCCGCATCCGCCAGCTTCGCATCGTAGGGTTGGCCCGGTGCCGGCAGCCGGCGGCGGAGGCCCTTGCCTGGCAAGGCTTTGACGGGCGGGACAACAAGATCTGCCAACATGGCGCCCAGCCTCCGCATGTTTACCTGTTAAATGGGTCCGCTTGCCGGTTGCCCTTTAAGGTGGCAAATGTCCCGCTTGCCACCGGCTTCTTGTTGCTGCCCGGGCGACCGAGGAAAAGGCAGTCGGGCTGGCGGCGGCAGGAGCGATAAGCCCGGCGCCTAGACCATGGCCTTCATCTGCTTGAGCTCGGCAATTTCAGCGCGCAGCGTGGCGATTTCCGCTCGCAGCTCGTTAATTTCCGTCGAGTCGCCCAGCGCCCCCAGGGAGAAGTCGGCAACCTGGCGCCGGATGCTTTCCCGAACCTGGCTTTCCAGAATCTCAGAGCGCTGCCAGACCTGTTGGCTCAGCTCGGAGACACATTGCTGAAGGCGATCACGTGACTCGTTGAGGCGATCGGCCCCGCACGACCTGTACTCGCCGGCCTTGGCCGTGAAAGCATCAAGGCAGTCCTCCAGGCGCTCTCGCCCCACCTCGAACGCCGCCCGGGCCAGAAAAAACAGCTTGACAATAGGCCGAATCACGTCCTTACCTCCATGACCTTCTAACTTAACGCCCGGGCCAAACCAGGGCACAAGTCAGCACCCTTCCGGTGATCTCTCGGCATAAAAGCCACGGTGCTGCTAAGAGAAAGACAAAAACCTGGGGAGATTATACACTAGGGGCCAGGCGCGCATCCGCTTCGTTGCTATTTCTGAAGCGTTCTTGAGCAGGAGACAACCGTGAATTCCGATCCCCCTTCCACCGCATCGTCGGTAAACACCACCGCCTCTTCCCGTCCGGACAGGCAGGAACTGACTCAGGCAAGGCAAGTTCAGAAGGGCTTCACGCGGAGCGTGACGCTCATCTACGTGCCGCTCGATCTGGGCGGTCCCCACCGCGGCGTCAGCATGGGCCCGGCCGCTTTTCGTGTGGCAGATGCAGCCGAGCGCATAGAGGGTCTCGGATTCAAGGTCGTCCGCGAAATCACCATCAATGTGCCGCCCTCTGTTTGCTGGTGGGACAAGCAATCGCAGGTGCGCTGCATCCCGGAGATCACCCAGGTCAGCGAAGAGGTGGCAGCCGCGGTGGAAGGCGCGCTTTCCAGCGGCACCATTCCAGTCACCATCGGCGGCGACCACAGCCTGGCCATCGGCAGCATCGCCGGTGCCGCCAGCTACTACAGAAAGCTCAACCTCCCTTTCGGGCTCATCTGGTTCGACGCGCACGGCGACATCAATACCCCCGACACCACCCAGAGCGGCAACGTGCATGGAATGCCGCTGGCCGTGGCTCTGGGCCGCGGCGACAAGAGGCTTACCGACCTTTTGGGATTTTCGCCCAAGGTTCAGGGCACCAGATC
>DATNRD010000409.1:0-11948 GCA_036703665.1 Candidatus Obscuribacterales bacterium | reverse complement strand
AAAGCCGCCCACCCTCGGGGTCAGTACAAAATCGTCCTCTGATCGCCAGCGCCGTGCGAGCTACAGCTCGACCCGACGCAGCCTGAGAGCGTTGCCGATCACGGACACCGAGCTCAGACTCATGGCGGCGCTGGCGATCATCGGGCTGAGCAGCACCGCGATGAACGGGTAAAGGACACCGGCTGCCAGCGGCACACTGAGCGCGTTGTAGACGAAGGCGAGGAAGAGGTTCTGGCGAATGTTGCGCATCATCGCCCGGCTCAGCTTGAGCGCGCGAACGATGCCCCGCAAGTCTCCCTTCACGAGCACCACGCCGGCCGTGTGCATGGCGACATCGGTGCCGGTTCCCATGGCGATGCCCACGTCGGCCTGCGCCAGTGCCGGCGCGTCGTTGATGCCGTCACCGGCCATCGCCACCTTCCTTCCCTCGGCCTTCAGGCGCTTGATGACTTCCGCCTTGTGTGTGGGGAGGACTTCTGCGTACACCTCGTCGATTCCAAGCTTGCGCGCCACAGCATCCGCGGTCGCCCGATTGTCGCCGGAGAGCATCACGATGCGAATCTTCTCCCTGTGCAGGGCAGCAATGGCCTCGGCCGTTGACGTTTTGATCGGATCCGCCACGGACAGCATCCCAGCGGGCCTGCCGTCGACAGCAACGAAGACCACGGTTTGGCCCTGGTCGCGCAACGCTTGCGCCTGGTCCGGCAGGGTACCTGGCGGCACGCCCAGCTCATCGAACAGGGCCGCGTTGCCGAGGGCGACCGTTGCCCCGGCTACCTTTCCGACCACCCCCTTGCCGGTAATGGAGCGGAACTCCGAGGCCGCTTGCAGCGTCGCCCCAGCCTCTTTTGCGCCCGAAACAATCGCGGAAGCGAGTGGGTGCTCGCTCGATCGTTCGATGCTGGCGGCAAACGACAGCAGCTCCAGCTCCGTAAAGCCCGGTTGGGGAGAAACGAATGCAAGCTTGGGGCGGCCTTCGGTGAGCGTTCCGGTCTTGTCGACAACTATGGTGTCGACCTGTTCCAGGGTTTCAAGCGCCTCGGCGTTCTTGATCAAGACCCCGGCTCGCGCACCGCGACCGGTGGCGACCATGACCGACATCGGCGTTGCAAGCCCGAGAGCGCAGGGGCAGGCGATGATGAGAACAGCCACGGCGCTAAGCAGCGCGTAGGTCATGCGCGGCTCGGGGCCGACCAGCGCCCAGGTGGCAAAGCTCGCACAGGCGATGACGATGACCGCCGGCACGAAGTAGCCGGAGACCACGTCGGCGAGCCGCTGGATGGAAGCCTTACTTCTTTGAGCCTCAGCCACCATCTGAACGATCTGCGAAAGCAAGGTGTCCTTGCCGACGCGCTCGGCTTTCATTACGAAGCTGCCAGTGCCGTTTATGGTGGCTCCGGTGACAGTGTCACCGACCTGCTTCTGGACAGGCGTAGGCTCCCCTGTGATTGTCGACTCATCGACAGAGCTTGTACCCTCCACGACAGTGCCGTCCACTGGAACCTTCTCGCCGGGCCGCACGCGCAGCAGGTCGCCGACCCTGACGTGATCCAGCGATATATCCTCTTCACGCCCATCTGGCCGCACGACGCGGGCAGTCTTGGGAGCCAGCGACAGCAATTCCTGAATTGCCATGCTGGTCTGGCTGCGCGCCCGCAGCTCCAGGACCTGCCCGAGCAGGACCAGTGTGGTGATGACGGCGGCAGACTCGAAGTAAACGGCCGGGCTGCCGCCCTCGACGCGGAATGATGCCGGGAAGATATCGGGAAAGAGCGTTGCGACCAGGCTGTAAACATAGGCGACGCCGGTGCCGGTGGCGATGAGCGTGAACATGTTGAGGCTGCGGTTCACGATGGATGCCCAGCCGCGCTGGAAAAACGGCCAGCCGCCCCAGAGGACGACCGGTGTAGTCAGCACCAGTTGAATCCAGTTGAGCACCGACCCGGATACCAGGTGAGGCAGCGGATTGCCCGGGAGCATGTGCGACATGCCGATAGCAAAGACAGGCAGGGTGAGCACCACACTGATCCAGAAGCGGCGACGCATGTCGACCAGCTCGGGATTTTCCTGGGGCTCCGCTGCCACGGTACGTGGCTCGAGGGCCATGCCGCACTTCGGGCAGCTTCCCGGCTTGTCCGCAACGATCTCCGGATGCATCGGGCAGACGTACTCCGTACGCTCGGCCGGTCGCGGCGCGGACACCGGCTCGAGAGCCATGCCGCACTTCGGGCAGCTACCAGGTCCGGCACTGCGTATCTCGGGGTGCATCGGGCAGGTATGTGGTTCGAGGTCGCTGGCTGCCGGCACTGGAGCATGCCGCTCCGTCTCGCCGACCGTGCCCGTGGCGCCCCTGTCGAGGTAGGCGTTGGGGTTGGCGCGGAACTTCTCCTGGCAGTGCTTGCTGCAGAAGTAGTAAGTGTTGCCCTCGTGCGTGTGTGATCCGGCTGCCGAGGCCGGGTCTACGGTCATGCCACAGACAGGGTCCAGGGCTTGCCTGGTCGGTTCCCTGTCCGGCTCGTGCCCGGAACAGCACGACTGGCGGTGTTCATGTTGATCCATGGAGCGTCTTCCTTTGAGCTAGCGGGGGCGGGCGCTCGAAAGCGCACTGTTGGCCCCAACGTGAGAATTTCTCCGGACTGGAACTCAGGTTTCGGGGGAACGGCCGTTATATACACCCTGACCACGCAACTCAGTGGCTCGTTATTCGTAAGCGTAGAGGTCGCGGTCGGAAGCTGCGAAGGCCGGTTCTCGAAACAGAATGAAAGTGGCCCTGAAACACTACTCCACTGACGGCTGCCATTTCAATTGTCCCCCAAAAAGTGGATGGGCCAGACTCGGTCAGCCCGCTGTATTGGTGCGTGTGGACGGTGCATTGACATCTTCACAGATGGTTATGCTGGGGATACAGTAGCGCCTGGTCGTCTCCAGGCGTTTGTGACCACTGATGCGCGCAACCGTCCTGACGTCCTTGCCGCTGAGCAAAAGGGTCATCAGGCACGTCTGACGAAGTACCTCGGCTGATATTTGCAGACCGGCTTGCCTGCCCAGCTTACGCAGCATGAGATCCAATCCTGCGGTGGAGATGCGCTTGCCTTGCGGGTTCAAGAAGAGGGCGCGATCGTTTGATTTGCGGTGTCTGTATGCTCGGTCGGTCAGCCACTCACGGAGTGCCGCAGCGGTGCTTTCTTCCAGGCTTATGATGCGCGAGCGATTCTTGCGCTGGCTGCGTATGGTTATGGTCGGCTGCGGCTGATCCACAGCGACATCATCGACGTTCAGTGCAGCGCACTCGCCTATTCTTATCCCGGTTCGCAATAGCAACAGCGCGAGCAGGCGTTGCTTGCTGGATTCCGTTCGCTGAACGGCATGGAGGAACCTGTTCAGCTCTTCAGCGGTCAAAGCTTGCGGGGCGCCCTTTTGTGACTCCTCCCGCGTGGCGCCTGTAGTTTCAAACCCCAGGAATTTGTAGAAGTGGTCGATCGATGACAGCGTGGTGTTGATGCTGTTTGGGCTGGCATCCAGCTCATCGAGCAAGTAGTGCTTATAACCCTCAACCGCGCGCGTCCTGGCTCGGGAATCGTGGAGAACGTCGCTGTAGTCTGTGGTGGCAGTGGCCAGGAAGACGAGAAAGTGGTTGAGCCGGGATTTGTACGCGCGCTTGGTGTGCTCCGACAGCTTCTGCTTGCCAAGCCACGCTTCGTATTGAACAAACTGCGCGTAAAGGCTCTTAAGTAGATCCGCGTTCACTGTGCCAACCTCAGGTGCTTTCTGTGCCTGCGTTTTATCACAAGTTGTGGTGTCGGCCGATGGGGTAAATACGCTCGGGGTTATGCTAGTCTCGGCCGTTGGTCCTATAATTGAAGTACTGCGAAGGGACTCCACTAGAGTTACCAAAGAGTCGCTTTGGGCGGCTCTTTAGCGTGTGAGCGGTGCGGCAGGGACTCGAACCCTTGACCTGACCCCTGCGAAGGGACCGCTCTGTCCACTGAGCTACCGCACCGTCCCACACCTGTGAATACGTTGCCGGTAGGCAAAAAGTTCATTAGCAGACCGGAGTGCGTTTTATCACAAGTTCGAGTCAAGATCCGATGCTGCCCGCCCAGTCAGGAAGAGCTTCTGCACGTGGAACAGTCGCCCTGTGCAGGCGGAGTCTATACCCGCCCAAGCATCATCAGTAGAAGGGGCGGGACCGGCCGAAACAATCATGGGAAAACTACGAAGGCTTGCGGTTTTTCCCACTGATTTTCCAAGCGGCGTTCACTAAACTGCGTTCAGGTTTGCTGGCTAAGGTTCGAGCGCGAGGCTATCTGTATGTCGGAACGAACGGCTCTTCTGGTGACTGACCGGACGCAAGTCGAGAATCGGGCAAAGGACGAATCAGTTTGGTCGAAGTTGGCCAGAGAGGCATATGTTCTGGGAGCCGGAGTTGCCGTCGGCATTAAAGACGGGGTGAAGGAGATCGTCGACGATCCCGCGCCGGCGCTTGGGCGGCTAGCGATTGCCGGCGGCATTGGTATGGTTCTCGGTGCTACCCAGCGCACAGCGGGGCTCGCCAGGCTGGGGCTAGAGGCAGCAGGTGTGGGTATGGGACTGGCATTTTACCGCGACATCGTACATCCACAGCGGTGGAGCGCTGTGAGATCCGCACTGTCCGACGCCTGGCAGTCGGACGCCAACACCGACCGCAGCGTTAAGCTCATCGGCAACAGCCTCGGTCGTATGGTGTTTGATACTGCCCTGATGACGGGGGCGACACTGGGCGCCGCCAAACTCAGTCAAAAGTATCTGTCCTTCAATCCCGGGGAAGGGCGGCTCTGGGAGCCAAGCCACATGAGCAGCTACGACAGGATGCTCATGGAGAAGGCAAGCCGCGTGCACCCATACGAATTCTAGTTCGCCGCCAGGCGTCCAGGGTATGGGGCATATCGTATAGACAACTGAAGAAACTCGGAAACATCGGCCCGTTATCCGACACAGGAATCCTTGTTGGTGCTGCCTCCGGTCGATTAGTTTCTGGTTCATTCGATGGATTTTCCAATCATTCTTAATCCCGGGATGGGCCCACCGCTCTGGAAGCAACTGTCGTGCTCCTTGCGAGAAGCCATAGAACACGGGCGGCTAAGCCCCGGTGATGCCTTGCCGCCGACACGCCATCTGGCCCACCTTCTCGGCGTCTCGCGTGATACGGTCGTACGGTCATACGAAGAATTGAAGGCGCAGGGCTACGTCGAGGCCATAACGGGATCGGGCACGTTCGTGAGGCGACGGCCGGTTGCAAGAGTCTCCGGCGACAGCAATGAAAATGGGCGTAGCACGGCCTGGCGGCAGGCAGAGTCATTCCGACTGTCTCAGCAGGCAGCGGCCCTGGCCAATCTGAAGCTTGGCGAGGCGACGTCGGCGGACCAGCCCGCGCTAAACTTCGGTGCGGCTCCAGCGGACCTCCTGCCGGTCAGGCTCTGGCGCGAGATTCTGGCGCGCCATTCTAACCTGCGAGATCCGCTGCGCCTGGATTATTCAGCCGATGTTTTCGGTTATCGGCCGCTCAGGGAAGCCATAGCCTCGTACCTGCGGCGCTCTAAGGGACTTGACTGTCAGGCCGACGAAATCGTCGTTTTCACCGATTCCCAGCACGCTCACGACTTGATAGCAAGGCTCGTTATTAATCCCGGGGATCTGGTGGTCATGGAAGACCCGGGATATGGCGCGGCACGGAAGTTGTTCCAGTGTTACGGAGCGACGGTGTGTCCGATCCCTGTGGATGAGGAGGGCCTGGTAACCAGCGAACTCGAGAGCGTCCGCGGGCACTGCAAATTGATTTACGTGACCCCATCTCATCAAGATCCTACCGGGGCGGCGATGTCGATGGTCAGGCGCAAGGCGCTGTTGGAGTGGGCTAACAGGCACGGCGCGGTAATCATAGAGGACGCCTTCGACAGCGACTACCGATATGCCAGTCAGCCAATGCCTGCACTGATGAAGCTGGATGCCACAGGCTCAGTGCTGTACGTCTACAGCTTCTGGAAGACCCTCTTCCCGATTTCGACGGTCGGGTGCATTGTGCTGCCGCCTGCACTGGCAAGCCTATTCGAACGCAGCAAACTCCTTACGCAGCGCAACTTCCCGATTGTGGAACACTACGCGCTCACCGACTTCATCGCGGAAGGACACCTGGAGAGACACATACGCAAGACGCGGGCAATCTACGCAAGGCGGCGCCAGGCCTTGATCTTCGCGCTCAGCCGGAGGCTGAAAAGCGCAGTGCAGTTCGCCAAGGAGAGCGCTGGACTGCACGCCCTGGTGAGGTTCGATCTGAAGCGTGACGATGAGACGATCCTTCGCTGTGCCTCAGAGGCCGCCCTGCCGCTCGCCAGCACGCAGCCGTATTATGTCAGGCAGTCGCGGACAGGGGAGTTTCTGGTGGCGTTTGCTGCCTTGCCGGAATCACAGTGCGAGGAAGTCGTTGACCGGTTCGTAGAACTGCTGACCTTGTCTGATATCAGTAGAACCTGAAGCCGCCAATTTGGGCCGAGCAGAGCCAGCCGGATCGACGATACGTCAGTGATTTCGACCAGGGGGTTCAGACCAAATTGCCGGAGTTTGCACCCACCAATGCTAATGGAATTCAGGAAAGATTATTATCCAGTGCGGTTTTCCGTACAAGAGCCATTGTCGCTGGCATGTCGATCCACATACCGTCAGGATGTATCAGTCCTACCGTTCGGTGTCAGAGGCAATTCTTAGGACGCAAGAAGGGAACGTTTCGCCAACCATCATCGAGCTATCCCCTTGCGCCACCCCGGTGGACAGGTCAGTGCTACTTATCTGCTGCTTCCCCTCCATGCTGGCAGGTCTGGAAGGTCGGCAGAAACGGCTGGAGCAGGAAGTGCTACTTATCTGCTGCTTCCCCTCCATGCTGGCAGCTCGAACAGGGAAGTCGAACCATGAACAAGGCAACGGTGATCCAAGCCAGATTGCTACAACTTGCTGCCGGTCTGCAGCAGGTCGAAGAACAGGTGCGCCAGGAAGGCGACGCTGACGGCGCGGACTGCCTTGCCGCGATGGCGGCCTGGCACAAGCTTTCTGCCGAGGCGGTGTCGCTCATGTCCTCGCCGGCGGCTACGACGGGGCAGCGCAGAATCGTCTTCGGCAAGTCCGATGAGGAGCTCATCTTCACTGCCAGCCTGCTGACGGTGTGGTGGGCGTCGCTTGCCACCCCCTTTGCGCTCCGGGCGCGCCTGCGTGCGCTGTCCGAGGAAGCGGAGGCGCTATCGGACGAAGTGGAGAAGGTTCTCAGGGAACTGCCGCCAATTCCGGCGCGTGAGCTCAACTGATGCTGCTCTGCCTCGACGACAAATCCCGTACCCGCGCGCCTGCGGTGGCTATGGGGCAAGAGTGACATCCTGAGAGGGCAGCGAAAGATCTCGCGGGGCGCATGGAAATGCGCCCGCGGGCGGCTTGCCGGGCAGCGTCGATGACGCGCAGCGGCATCCCGCCCCTCCCAGGACAGAGATTCTTCGCGCTTCGCGCTCAGAATGACACAAGCGTTCCGGTGCTGGCCGGGCATGGAACGCGCCCGGCTGGGGAAACGGCGTCGGTGGTCAGAGATTCTCGAGCTCTTGGTGAAATTCGTTCGGGGTAACCTCAATCTCCCTGAGAATTTCACGTACCAGTGGACGAGCCAAGTCGCGTCCCGGATGGTTGGGGACCGTTGTGGTTCTTCCGTCGGGATGCCGGTAGAAAACGTGGCTGCCGCGCTGTCGTACCGCCACAAAGCCTAGCCGCAGGAGAACTCTCTCCATAGTTCTAAATTCTACCTGCGGCAAGCGATTCAAGCCGACAACTCAATTTGCTGAAGACCGACGAAGTGAGGGAGGTCGTCGGGGGAGAGTTCTTCCAAACAGAGCTCAAGAACTTCTTTGAGGTTTCTCTGGAGCTCGTCAAGTGTAGCCGCCTGGGTGTGGGCACCGGGAATCCCCGGAACAATCCCGACGTACAACTGGCTCTCAGCATCCCACTGGATGTATGCAGTGAAGGTCTTCATAGGCGTGCCTCTCCGCTAGCAGGTTAGCACGAATCTGGTTACTTGCTCAATGCGAGTGTCACGAGCAGCCTCAAACATCCCCTATCCGCGCAGCCGCACGGTGGGGCCGGGTCGCGCCGCTCTTCGTGAGCGAGGCGATGGGCGTCTGACGCGTAACTGCCGAACAGACTGTCTGTCGCTTCGCTCATGAAGAGATGGCCTGGCCCGGTGCTGGCCGGGCGAGGATGGCGCTTGGCTGGGGAAGCCCACTCTTTCACGCGGTCAGAGTAAGCACCGGCAAGTAGGCTCGGTCGGCTTGAGCAGCAGAACTCCAGCTCGATAGGCGAAACAATGGTATCACTCAAGGACACCGGCGCGAGAGCGCAACTGACGATGCAACGTCGTCGCTTCTTGTTGGTTTCTGCTTTCTCGCTCCTCTCCCTTGGCTGTCATGCGTTGACGAAGGGGGCCGCGGCGGCGGATCGCCAGAAGGTAATCAAGCGAGTTGCCTTCGGCTCCTGTGCTCGCCAGGACCGCCCTCAGCCAATCTGGGACGTGATTGCCGCTGCCCGGCCGGACCTGTTTCTCTTTATCGGCGACAACGTTTACGGTGATACCGAGGACATGTCCGTGTTGGCGAAAAAGTACAGGGAACTGGCTGCCAAGCCGGAGTTTGGCAGGTTCCGGGCGAGGGTACCGATTCTCGCCACCTGGGACGACCACGATTTCGGTGTCAACGATGGTGGCGTCGAATATCCGAAGAAGGAGGAAAGCAAGCGGGCGATGCTCGACTTCTTCGGCGAACCGCCGGAGTCCGAGCGCTGGCGGCGTCCGGGCGTCTACACGGCGTACTGCCTTGGACCCGCGGGGAAGCGCGTGCAGCTCATCCTCCTGGACTTACGCTGGTTTCGTACGGCGCTCGTCCATGACCCGGCCAATGGTGGCTACTTAGCCAACGAGGATTCTCGTGCCACCATGCTTGGATGCCAGCAGTGGGCCTGGCTGGAGCAGGAGCTTCGCAAGCCGGCCGAACTGAGGATCATCGCCAGCAGCACGCAGTTTTCTTCGCCCGATCATAGGTTCGAGAAGTGGGCGAACTTTCCTCGCGAGAAGGAGCGGATGCTGCGACTGTTGGACCGCCTCAACATCCGCAACGCGCTCATCATCTCTGGCGATATGCACTACGGTGAGCTGTCATCGGAGCAGACCCCGGCTGGTTTCACGCTGTACGATCTCACGTCCAGCGGGCTGAATCAGCATGAGCCAGGCGCTCACCTGCCCAACCGGAATCGGATTGCCATTTACGACCAGAGCGCAAACTTCGGCTTTGTCGAAATCGATTGGGACAGCTCACCGGTTGCGGTAAGCCTCCAAGTTCGTGATGTACACGGGAGAGCTGTGATACGGCGCGATGTGTCTTACTGACGCTACCACTTTGTTGTCCAGGTGACATCCACAAAATCGAAAGGAGGGATGATGATTTGTCCCACCTGCAAAAATGCGGGACGCTCCCCCGCATCCAACGCCTGTCAAAACTGTGGCAGTGCCGCCAGTTTCAAACTTTGCCCAATCTGCAGCCGTGGACTGGATCAGTGCGAGATCTGCCGCGCGGCTATGATTGGACCTGCTGCCGGCGTGTATTTCGTGCGGTTGTTCGATTCGGACAACGGCAAGAAAATCCACCTGAACGTGGCAGACGAATTGCAGATCACGCTTTCCGAGGCTCCGGCTGCCACTCCGTATTCATGGAGCGTGGCCTCTTACACAAAAAGTGTGCTTGCCTACACCCAGAGCAATGGCGTGGCGGACCCCAACAATCCCCAGCTCAACATCCGCACCTTTATCTTCTGCCCGCGTCAACCCGGTCAGGGAGAAGTAAAACTTCAGCGGGGGACGCAGGAGTGGCAATGTACCGTCATCGTGAAGTAGCGGGCAGGGTGCCGAAAAAGGCACTGTTGCTCTGAGTGTGAATCACAGGCAGGAAACTAAGATGTTCGTACTCACCATTCTCGTTTCGGCGGCGCTGGTTGCTGCCGTTACAGTTAGCCTGAAGTTCGGCAACGAGCTGATGGCCGTCAAGCGGCGTTGGGCGATGACAGCCTTAGCCGGTTACGCACTTGTCGCAGCATTTATCGGCGTCCTGCTCACTCGTGCAATCGGTGCCATGGTGTTCGACACCGTTGTGAGAGCCGAGTTCGGACTGCTAGCCGGACTAGCCGGTTTCGCTCTCGGACTGGCAATCGACAAGTTCCGGAGCAGAATTCCGTAGGGGGTGGCCCGCCGCGCCCTCGGGCTCCGGGCGACTTGCCAGCCGCCCCTACCAGTAGCCTGTGAGTGTGTTTCTCACTATCGCAACTACGGTAGGGGCGCATGGCAATGCGCCTAAGTGGCAGAACTCGAGGGAAATGCTTCGCTGTCCAGATGGGTTCTCCTTCCCCGCCTTACTTCCCTTCGCGCTTCTCGACCCACCAACCACAGACTCCAGCCAAACGGAGAGGTGCAATGCCTCTATCAGCAGAAGAACTCAGGAAGGGTTTCGAATGGGCTGCACGGGCCCATCAAGAGCAACCGCGAACGCCTGCCGATGCGTTCCGAAGGTGGGACGGTAAGACCCCTTATGTTGCCCATCCCACGTGGTGCGCCATGACGATTTTGACCGAATTCAAGCTGTCCGAGGACATGCGTCGCGTGGGCGCGCTGGCGCTGCTCTTTCATGATGTCCTCGAGGACACGCTGGCGGGGCTTCCCGACTGGTGTCCGCCCGCGGTAACGACTCTGGTGAACGAGATGACGTTCGCCAGCTCGGCCGAGGAACGAGAGAAGATCTGGGAGCGCAGCGACCAGGCCAAGCTGCTCAAGCTGTACGACAAGGTCTCCAACCTGCTGGACGGCTCGAAGGCGCCGCCCGACAAGTGGAAGGCTGCTGTCGAGCACGCGCTCAAGCTGGCCGATTTCGTGGAGCAGACCTACGGTGAGCTGCACATCGTCAAGCTGGCGCGGGCAGTCTGCCTGCCAAAGGAATCCGTCAACCGCGGCCGGCTCATCAACGTGCTCGAGCAGTCGAAGCTGCTCAAGTACTGCCCGCTCTGTGCCTCGCTGTTGGAGCGGCGGCAATGTACGGGATGCGAGCGCGTCTGCTGCAGTGTGTGCGACTTCGTGCACTGGGAGAACCCCAAGCTGGCGGTGGTGGTTCTCGTGCCGCTCGACGGAGGGCTCGTGCTCGTGAAGCGCAGCGAGCCCCCGGCAGTTGGTTCGTGGTGCCTCCCGGGCGGCTTTCTGGAGCCGCTGGAGACTCCCGAGGCCGGCGCCATCCGTGAGGTGCGCGAGGAAACGGGGCTGGCGGTGGAGATCGACAAGCTTCTTTGTGTGCGGTCCGTCGGTCATGGGCAGAACATCATCGTGATGTTCTACCTGGCCAGGGCGCTTTCTGGTGTTACGCCTCACGCCGAGGACGATGCGTCGGAGGTGAGGTCCTTCCGGGCCGACGAGCTACCGGAGAAGATCGACTTCCCCAGTCACCGCCAGATGATCGACCAGTGGTTCAAGGGTGAGACCACCGGGGCGCCAGGCTGACGCTAGTGCTGGGCAGGGCGTCGACAGTTTAGAGTAGATGCTTGAGTTTGATACAACGGAAGGCGAGCAGGATGTGCAAAAGCGCAGCACTCCTCGCTTTCCGTTTTGTCGCCAAGATACGAGATGATCTAGTAAAAATCGCCACAGCGAAAAGCGGCAGGGCCCCGGGCGGGGCTGGCTGCCGCTTTCGCTGTTCGAAATAGAAGCATGTTGCCGGGCCCGGCTCAGTCCGTGCCCGGCCGGTCGCCTTCCAGCGACCCCTACTGGCTGGTCGACTCCAGCCGGGCGGAACGGGCGCGGATGGCGGCCAGCAGGCGCATGGCCTTGCAGCCGTCCTCGTGCTCGCCGGACTCCA
>DATNRD010000408.1:0-5197 GCA_036703665.1 Candidatus Obscuribacterales bacterium | reverse complement strand
GGCGCTTTTGTGGCTAGCGGGGCCAGCTACGCGTGCGCCGTAGTCTTGGCGCTCCGCCCCGCCACGAAGTAGCGCGTCGGTCGCTGCTCACCGGCTCAATGCAAGTAAAGGAGGTCAAACTAATCGCCCTGCGAGAAATAGTCTGGGCGATCTGGTCCACCGTCGCGATGATTGTTGCGGAACGCGCGCTGGCAGCAGAAAGAAGGCGCTTCCGTCAGCACAACGACGATGACCGCAAGCTCTTGTCACAGTTTCAGCAGAGTCTGGAGTCTGCCGGCTGGGCGTGCAAAGCAAGACGCTTTCGCGATGCCTATCGCTTTACGAAAGGACTGTGCAGTCACGGTGCTACTGCCTAACTTCCTGCTCGCAAGAACTCGTCACGCGAGCTTGCCCGCGGGGCTTGCGGTGATGGGAGCAATCAAAACGCCACGAACGCGTCGATAGAAGGTAAGCAAGGGAATGCCCTCGCGGAAATGGAAACCCTTCGAGGGCATTCCTTTGCTGTCTTCTATCCTCAGCTGTTTGCAAAAGACTGCTCACCGAGGCTTCAGCTCCTGCGCCTTTGAGTCAGGAGAACATCCTGTGTCGATGCAGGAAAGCATCGGCATGGATCACCAATGCCGCACAAGCCCAACGACGCCGTCCAGACGCGCCAGCGCCATACCGCTTCTCGCATCAGCTCCTACTACGAACAGTCCGCAGTGGATTATTCCTTTCTCTGGAGCCGGCACCATCTCCACTTCGGGTACTGGGACGAAAACACCACCAGCCATGCCGCCTCACTGCTCAACATGAACCGGCAGGTCGCCGCTCGGGCCAACCTGCACTGGTTGGACAGGGTCCTGGATGCCGGTTGCGGTGTTGGCGGATTCGCCGTGTGGATGGCCCTGCATTACGGCGTGGATGTCCATGGTGTGACCATCGTTCCGGAGCAGATCGCTCGCGCGCGCCAACATGCTCTCGCTAGCGGTGTCGCGCATGCGGTGAGTTTCCACCTGCGCGACTACACGGCTACCGGCTTTCGCGCCGGCAGCTTCCAGGCCGTCGTAGCCATCGAGAGCATCTGTCATGCTGACGACAAGCGTGCCTTCCTGAGGGAAGCCTATCGCCTGCTCGTGCCTGGAGGGCGGCTGGTTGTTTGCGACGGCTTCCGCCGCAGGCGAACGACCGGCGAAGACGAGCTGCTGATGCGCTCATGGCTTGACGGTTGGGCGGTGCCCGACCTGACCACCTCGGAGGAGTTCACGACCTGGGCGCGAGAGGCAGGATTTCAGGATGTGAAGCTCGAGGACATCGAGCGCTATGTGCGCCCATCGCACTACCGGCTCCACCGGATGGCCAGGCTGGCTTATCTGCCGGCGCTGGCACTGGAGAAGCTCGGCATCCGCTCCGCCGTGCAAACCGGCAACGTGCGAGCCGCCAGAGATCAGTGGTTCGCGCTCGAGCGCGACCTCTGGTTCCAGGGCATCTTCTCAGCAACAAAAAAACTTGCCTGAAAAGGCTCATGCCGAAAGAAGGACCACAATGCAGAGCAACTCTTTCACCAACAGGTTTGCCGCCGGTCTGGAGAATCCACCGCCCGGCGAGGAGCAGATCATCCAGCGAACGGTCGAGCTGTTTGAGAACAAGCTCCGCGCCAGCCACCAGCCTGGGGCTCTGGCGCTGCGCGGACAGCACGCCAAGACAGTCGGACTGCTGAAGGCCGAATTCATCGTCCCCGAGCTCCCGGACGAGTTCAGGGTGGGCGTCTTCAAGACCGCCCGCACCTACCCGGCCTGGATCCGCATCTCCAACGGCTCGGAAAAGATCCAGTCCGACACGAAGCCCGATGTCCGGGCGGTGGCCATCAAGCTTCTCGATGTTCCGGGCGAGAAGGTGCTGGAGGAGCAGAAGGATGCCACCACTCAAGACTTCATCCTGGCGAACTCGCCGGCGCTCTTCGCCAGGACGGCAGCCGACATCTGCGAGTTCACGCAGCGCGCGACCAGCGGTGGTTTGCCCGGATACTTCTTCAAGCTCAATCCCTGCAAGTGGCGACTGCGTGAGCTTGGCAATCTTCTCGGCTCGGTGCTGGCACGCGTGAGCAACCCGCTTGCCATCGCCTACTGGAGCCAGACGCCCTACGCGTTCGGCCAGCGCGCCGTGAAGTACAAGCTCGTTCCTCGGAGCCCGAAGAGCGCCTACGCAAGCGCCAAGCGCGGCAGCAACCACCTGCGGCAGGCGATGGTGGACCATCTTGCCGACAGGGCGGCAGCGTTCGACTTCATGGTGCAGTTTCAGGTCGACCCCGGCAAGCAGCCCGTAGAGGATGCGGCCAGGCATTGGAAGGAGAAGCAGGCGCCCTTCGTGAAGGTGGCGACGGTAAACATTCCGTCCCAGTCCTTCGACTCCCCGGAGCAGGACAGGTTCGCCGAGCACCTCTCGTACAACCCCTGGCACAGCCTCCCCGAGCACCGCCCGCTCGGAGGCGTAAACCGTGCTCGCAGGGCCGCGTATCTCGCCATTTCCAAGCTGCGCCACGAGCTCAATGGCGAGGAGCGCAAGGAGCCGGGCCCCGAAGATCACCCGGGCGTAAACCTCAAGGGGTAACGGCAGTTGCAGGTTTGATGAAGAAGGCAAGCAAGGGAATGCCCTCGCGGGGTTTGTAAACTCTTCGAGGGCATTCCTTCGCTGCCTTCTTCGCTGGGACCAGTCTTGACCGAAACCTTACGACTTCGACAGCGCGCCGGGCGCTGCCGCCAGGTAACTCCGCTGGTCTTCAAGAAAGGACGAATATGGCTGGGATTACGATGTTGCTCGCCCTGAGCCTGATTGCCGCCGCACAGTGCGCCCGGGAGGCGTTGCGGCTAATGGTGCGGTCCGTTCGACGGCTCGCTACGGCCGTTCGCCAGAAAGTGTGCGCTCTCCGGAGCGGTCCCGTGCTCCCGACCGCCCGCGTGCTCAAGGACCGGACGCAAAGAACGCTGCCGGCGCCCTGAGTCCGAGTCGTAAAGCGCACCACCAACCCAGAGATGACTGGGCCGTAATACCCCGGGGAAGTTCCGGGGCGCCTTGCAAGCGGACATTGATCTAACCAACCCATACGCTGTCCAACACAATCACACGGAGACGAAAGTCATGTTCCACCAATCTGTACTTCTCGCCCTCTGCATCGGCGCTATCACCGGCTGGGCAACCATCTTCCTGACGCGTGGCTTCTGGGTGCGAAAGATCCAGGACGCTCAAGAACGAAACGCCATGCGCAAACTGGCCCCGGTCGGCGGGTTGTTGACTGGCTTGCTTATCAGCATGGTAGTGCTCCTCCACCCTTCGATTGAGCAGAAGAACCTTCTGGTGCCCATCACGGCACTGGGAACGCTTGGCTTCTTTGTGGTGGGAGCTATGTACCTTGCGTTGTTTGAGCGCTTGGAGCGCTGGGCCGGCAAGTCCAACAGGAAGTACTGAAGTTCGGCGCATCCGGCTATCAGGGTTAGGAACTGCGGCTGCTGGCCATTCGCCTGGTGGAAGCCGGATAGCTGATCGACCGCTCGCCGGAAGTACCGTCTGTACTATGATTGGCTTCCTTCGCCTGGCCGAGTGGCTTGCTTCGCCAGGCGTACGCCTTAGCCGCGCTATCACGAGCGACTAACGCGCATGGACCGAAAGCCGACCCACAGCCAAAGGATTGGGATCAATTCGCCGCAGAAGTCCAGCCCTTTTTGTGCGCTGCTATTGCTATGTGAGGTAGTAGGACGGGCCGCGAAAAAATCCGGATAGGTGCCCCGGGTGGGTGGCAGGGCGTCCGAGCGCCCACCCGGGGCCTGGTTTGGAGGGAGCGGCCTGGGGAGTGAGCAGGCCGCCGGAGGGGATGGGCTGGCTGAGGCGGGGTGGGTCGGCCCTCAGGCTCTCGGCAGCGGCTTCTGAGCGGGCGCCGTGAAGCTGAGGGTACCTCCTGCGCCGATGCTTCAGCGGTCGTCGGGGCCGCCGCGGGGGTAGCGGCGCGCCATCTCTTCGTCGTGGTCCTTGTAGGCCTTGCGGGCCCACGCTTCGATGACCGACTGGTACTCCTCCGGCGTCTTGGGCGCATCCCAGAGGGTCTCCCCGACGGCGTTGGTGCCCCTGGCGATGAGCACCTGTACCTGCTGCTTGCCGTCCTTGTAGACGATTGCCACCCTGTGCTTGTCGTCCTTGAACGGCTCGTGCACGATCGAGACCTGGTTGCTCATGTTGCTCGGTTCCTTTCCGAATGCCTGTTCGGCATTCTGTTGATGTCGTAGCTGTCTTTCACGAGATCGAGCATCGAGTTGCCCACGGTTGCGCTTTTGCGTTGGCTCGCTTGAGCGACGCGGATTGTCCCCGTTCGCTCGCGGAACCGCTCAGACTCGTTGCAGGTTGCTCAACCCGTAGAAGCAGAGCGAAGCAGCCTGCACGAGGTCCTGCGGTTCGACCATATTGCCGTGGTGGGTCTCCAACACGCTGGAAGTCACGCTCTTCAACATGTTGAGCCCCTCCTGGTAGTTGACCCGGAAGGCATTCACCACGTAGAAGATGTGCGAGCCGGACAGCTTCTCGATTTTCAGAGCCCTGGCTGCCGGGATCTCCTTCAGCCAGCGCACGCTCCAGTAGTCCATGCAACGCTCGGCCACGAGCAGCTGCCCGTCGGCGAACTCGAGCACCCCCACCACGGAAGTCTGCACTTCCTTGTTTCTGGCGCGGTCCCACGAAGGCGTGCCCTTGTAGGCGGGGATTCCCGCCGTCTGCAGCTCCGCCAGGGCGCATTGATCCGCTTCCTGCAGTTTCTTGCCGACCAGGTACCGCATACTTCTCTTGTCTCCTCCCGATGCCTGTCGCTTGTTTGGCTTGTGCAGCGGTGACCGCTCGCCAGGCGCCCCGGAGCTTCCCCGGAGTATTACAGCCCGGGTTCTAAGACCCCGGGTTGAGTGCGTGTTTACCAGCGCTGGTTCTCGCGAGCCCTGCGCCGCGCTTCGGCTTCCGCGCGGTCGTAGTCCTCCTGGTCGCGGTCCTTGAGCCTGTCGTCCAGATTGAGGACGGCGCCGCGCAGGATGCTCTCGACCTCCTGCGGGGGTGCCGGCACCCACTGCGGGGCGCCGGTGCTGTCGGTCGCACCCACCACCTCGGCTACGAGGCTGTCGCCGTCGCGCACCAGGCGCTGGTTGCCGTCCTTGAAGATTACCGTTCCCGGCATCGTGTCTTTTTC
>DATNRD010000407.1:0-7380 GCA_036703665.1 Candidatus Obscuribacterales bacterium | reverse complement strand
GAGTTCTGCGGCAAGCTGGGCAAGACGACCGTCACGGTCGGCGACTCGCCCGGCTTCGTGGTCAACCGCGTGCTGGCTCCGTACCTCACGGAGTCGATCAAGCTCATGGAGCAGGGCGTGCCCCTGGAGGACATCGAGAAGGCGATGACGTCCTTCGGGATGCCCATGGGACCGTTCGAGCTGCTCGATCACGTCGGTCTCGATATCTGCGGGCACGTCACGCGCGCGCTGGCGGGCCAGATCGGCCCGCGTCTGGCGGCGCCGCCGATCATGGCCAAGCTGGAGGCGCTCAAGCTGCTCGGCAAGAAGGGCGGCAGGGGCTTCTACCTCTACGACGACGGCAAGAAGGCCGGCTTCAACCCGGACGTGCTTGCCACCGTGACGGCCCCCCGGTCGCCCAAGACCCGTGGCGAGATCCAGGACCGCCTGGTGCTCACCATGGTGAACGAGGCGATTCTCTGCCTGCAGGAGGGCGTCATCGAGGATCCAGCGCAGCTGGACCTGGCGATGATCATGGGAACCGGCTTCCCGCCCTACCTGGGCGGGCTGCTCCGCTACGCGGACTCGGTCGGCACCAGGGTGGTCCTCCAGAAGCTGGAGTGGCTGTCCAAGGTCTCCGGCGAGAACTACCGCCCGGCGGATCTGCTGGTCGCCACCGCCGCCGCCGGCAAGTCCTTCCGCCAGGATCTGGCGTAAGGAGCGGGCGCTTAAGTGGGACGGGGAGGGGCTCTCCATAAGGAGCGCTCCTCCCCTCCCTTTCTCTTTTGCCGCTGTGGCACCACATGCGGTGCCGCCGTGAAAGGAGTCACAGCCATGAGCACTGTCTTTCTGTTGTTCTTCCTTATGCTGGCTGCCACGAACTGGCTGGCGGCATGGCGCGGGCAGACGGGCGTGGAATACATCGTCAAGCCGGCTGCCCTGGCGGCACTCATCCTGTTTGCCGTAAGCGGCGGCCAGGCATCGCCCTGGCTCATGGCGGCGCTGACGCTCTGCCTGCTCGGAGACGTTTACCTGATGCTGCCGGGCAACTACTTCATTGCTGGCCTGGTAGCGTTCCTGCTCGGGCACGTCGCCTATGTCGTCGGCTTTCCGGGCGGCATCGTGGAGCGCCTTCCCTGGTCTGCGGCTGCGGCCGTGCTCACCTTGCCAGTGACCATTCCGGTGCTCCGCTCCATCAAGGAGGTGGCGCTCAAGGCTGGTGTGGTTGCCTACATGGCGGTCATCTGCCTGATGGCAGGATCGGCCGTCGCTTCCGGCAGCCTCACGGCTGCGGTGGCGGCGCTGCTGTTCGTGGTTTCGGATTCGATCCTCGCCTGGGACATGTTCGTGCGCAAGCTTCCGCGCGCGCACTTCTGGGTGATGGTCACGTACCACGCAAGCCAGCTCGGACTCGTGCTGGCGCTGCAAAGTCTGTAAGCGAAAGGGGCATGGGTGGGCGCTTCGCGCGAGGCGCCCACCCATACCCAGCCCCCTCCAGCCCGCACCGCATGTGGTATCAAAAATTTTTCACAATGGTACCATACTCAATAGTAGCTCGCCGTCAAGACGTAACGTTTCGGCCAGCACAGGTGATGGAACCCGGAAACTGTCATCCTCTTACGATGGACTTGAGCGGAGCGAGTGCGGTCCTGAGGGAGCCCTTCGCATGCTCCAGCAGCCTGGCTTCGCATGCACAGCATCCGCTCAGGGCAGGCTGCGCGACCGAAAGAACCATCTCCTTGTGCCGACACGAGATCCTTCGCGCTGCCCGCTCAGAATGACAGTTTCGAGGCAGGTGACCTGTCTTGGCCGAAACCTGACGTGCCCGGAACATATTTGGTGACAGCCGTAAGACATCTGCGATCAGCACAGCCGATGCGCTTCGCGCATCGTACCTGTTTAGCGCGCTAGCGCGCGGGACGCCCGCGCTCCCAGGGGGTTCGCCGACGCACTTCACTGAACATGTTCATCAAGACATCATCGGTCATCTGACGGACTCTCTGCGCTCAAAGGTCGACGAGCCACGAGGTTTTCGTAAGCCTTCTCCAGAACCGATATGTGTCGCCGGACATCGTAGCGTTCCCGCACCAGCTTCTGCTGAGAAGCAGCGAACTCCAAAAGCGTTGCCTTGTTGCGCAGGAGGTCCCCGGTTGCTCTGGCCAGATCCTCAGGCGTACTGAAGACCCTGACCAGCCCGTCCCACGTTTTGAATACGTCTTCATCAGCGCGCCGGCTTAAATTCCACAGCAAAACCGGAACGCCGAGCGCGGCCAGCTCTATGCCCGCATATCCGCCGGGAGAGCCATAGTACAGCCCCCACGCTAGGGCTATACGCTTATCCTTCACTGCCAGCTCCAACGACGTCGTGTGCCCCTCGAACGTGACCCAGTTGCGAAGTCCCAGCCGATCAATGAGAGAGTTGTAGACGGCCTGCTCGCCACGTCCGAAAATGTGGAGGTGTACATCGAGGTCTTTCCTGAGTTCATAGAAGCTTTCTAAAAGCGGTACTATCGGCTTTGATGGATCTAAGCGAGTGAATATGGCGATGTGAAATGGGGGACTAAGATGGGATTTGATCTCCAATTGCGGCGTGTCTGCAAAGTCATAAAGATGAGGCAGGACTAGGGTTTCGATGCTCTTGAACGGTAGGGCGGCCACTTCTTCGACTGCTTCCTCAAACAAGAGAAGGAACCGATAGTCTCTTGCAGGGTGGCACTGTGTGTAAGGGCTCGTTTCATAGTGGGCAAGCGGGGTCATTATGTGAATAATGACGCGATCATTGTCCGGCAGTAGATCCTGAACCCACAAGTAGTATTCAACGCCCATCGCATCTATAATGTCGAAACGGTCGAAAAACTTGCGCCATTGTTGCTCTTGCCAGCGGGGATCAATGGCCCCAAGTCGGGACTCCTTGCGAATTTCCACCAGCCTCGCCTTGTAACCAGCCTCGCCTTGTATGCGTGTCGCACACGACCAGGCTCTTTCAACCGCACGGCCAACCACAACTTGGAAAATTCGTAGCTTCGCTTGATTGACTTCCAGATGTTTCTGCCGTGCACTTCCAACCAGCCGGCGATAGACAGTGGCGGATCGGTCCGCTGGGCGAAGAAGGGAAGATGCTTGTACGCCTTGAAACCGAGCCTCTTCAGCTTGCTGTAGTAATACTCGTCCTCGTCTATATTCGGCCGGACCAACAGCTCAACTTTGTAGCGTTTGGCATTCAAGGCGCGGCAAAGCTCATAGGCATAGCGTTCTGAGCCGCTTGGAAGCAGTTGATGTATGAGTACGAGAACTCTCAGTCGCCGGTGCTTGGTCAGCGCCATTGTTGGTTGTCAAGGCAATATCTCGGGCTACGGAGGGCTTTTCTGCCAGGACAACTTTCATGAGTGCGAATTCTCAAAAGCGGTGCGCCCAAGGCGCATTTGTTCTATACCCCCCACGAACATAGGAAGAATTGGCGGCGCAGCCGCCACGATATGAGCGGCTTCGCCGCGTCCTCTTATTTGCCCCCCAGGCTGACTGGGAAGCCCCATCCCCCTGCCCGGTCTTAAAACGTTGCTTACAGGCGTTTCTAGCGGGCTCTAATTAGCGTAGATTGGGCCTGACCGCCAGCGGCGGTCAGGCTCCGGTTACTTATCGGACGCCTGCGGGTAAGTTAATAGATCAGGGTAGCCTTGAGGACGGGCACCATGGGCAATCAGATAGAAGGCGGAGACGGCAGCGACAGGAACAGCGCCGGCGACAAAGGCGCTGGCAAGCTGGAGCAACTGAACCCGGAGCGGAACGCCAGCGGTGCCCAGGTAAAAGAAGTCCAGGCAACCAACCCCGACAACTTCACCAGCAGGACCGAGATGACAGCTCTATCTGAGCCGCTGACTGTTGCTGAGAAGAAGGCAGCCCGGAACTTCGATAGTTTCGGGATCGACATGGGCGATGGGACGGTACAGACTTCCAAGGGAGTACAGCAGAAAGGCGGCACCACTGTTTATGAGCGGCCGGCAGGGCAAGCAGTAGAGCCGATGCCGCCGCCATCGCCGGCGCTCGATGAGGCACCATATGACTCGCCGGTGACGCTCAACGTGCAGATAACCAACGTGCCGGAAGTCTCGGAGGGAGTGAAGCCGGAAGAGGCATTGCAACATCTCAACCAGGTTTTTGAAGCCGGGGCCGAAGCAGTTAGACCGGTTAAGGAATGGCTAGCTACGCCAAATGCTGTCAATGATGCTCTTGCCGGCATCGGACCTGCGCTCAATACGGCTGTGAATTACTACGCCAATACGCCAGCCGATCAGGTGATGCGGGATGCGCAGACAGCATTAGAGATGGCAGGAGACGCCCTGGACAGAACCTTTGCCTATCCGCACACGCCGGAAGAGCGGGCGAAGACGGCAGGCATGATAATGCCACTGTTCTTCTTCGAGGGCAACGCCAAGGAGCCGATAAGCCCGCAGGCAGCCGAGACAATGGGGCTTGAGGGCATGAGCGAGGCTGAGCTAACGGCGCTGGGAATTCGCCGGGCAGCTCAGGATGCCGGCGATCTGATGATGCCGGAAGTGCCTGAGCATCTCAGACATTTGGAGTTTCAACAGATTACAGATGATCTTGTGCGAGCTATGGAAACCAAAGGTCGCACAATCCATCTCGCGGAACCAGGCTCCGAGGCATGGATAAATTTGGAAAAGGGCGGCTGCAATGCGAAAGTCGTGTATCCATGGTGCAATGAGATATTCGCAAAACAAGGTGGACCACGTGTTGCATTGCTGGAGGAATTTCTACACGGGACTCAGCAAAAACTGGGGCTATTGGGCGATCCCATGCTTCCGAAACAATTGCCGGAAATACACGTTAAGGACTTTATGTTGCGCCACGCCAAAATGCTAGGGTTGGACGAAAACGACGCTATCCTTCTGCGCGAGCTGAAGAGACAAGCAATTCAAAGAATGGAAAAGGACGGCTATCGGTGGACCGGAAAATGAGCAATTTACCCCGATTCTTATGCAAAGTGAAAGAGACATTGCAAGATGCCAGCGGCGTGACGGTTCACACCGACATTGATGATCTGGTGCCAGAATACCGGCCAGGTGATCTGCTTGAATTGCGTAAGCCGGATGGCTCCATTGCGCAACTCGAAAGCGGTTTGGTCAGCTATTTTCCAGATCCTGAAGTTGTGTTCTCCGAGTCTGGATTTCATCCTCCTGTAGCCTTTTTCTTCAGGGGGCTAAAGAAAGCTGACATTCCTCCGGGTACGGAGATTTGGCAAATCGTTGAGCATCAGATTCCCAAGGATGTGAAGCACCGAAAGTTTGAGAGGATCGAGAAGACGCAAGGAGCCTAACGGCTGATTGTTCTATCTCGCAGAGCGAGGCGCGGAAGGGGCGCTGACGCGCAAACGAGGACGCCGCTTTTAGCGCCGTAAGACAGGATAAAGCAGGCTTGCCAGATGTCTGTATATCTGTCTATAGCGGGAGTTTTACAGTTTCCGCTAGTGGGCAAGCCTGCTACTTTTCATATCCGCTTGCTTGAAATAGCCAGGACTATCAAGAAAAATGGCGGGGTGGTCTCCACAGAGCAGCTGGCGCCATTTCTCGATGGTGACAGATCTGACTCCGGCATGATATTGACGGCTCTGGCCCGTTTCCAGGGCAGACCGGAGGTCACTCAGAGCGGCTACATTGTTTATGTCTTCCCGGAATTTCTCGACCCGGGCTTCGCTCCCCAATTAAACCGCCTAACCGACATGGACTATCTGAAGGAGAACGAGTGGAAGTTCTCGGCCTTTCCGGTGCAAGCACAGGTAAAAGTGCTCGTCCTGGCGATTTTGAATTTTGCCGGGAGCTGGTGGTTGTTCAAGCACATTGCCACGATTAATCTCTTGCACCAGCTGGCCCTGCTCATTGATGTGTTGTTGACGTATGCGGTGGTCTTTCTTGCAATCCCCGCCGTTCGCTTCCTTGTGCTTCTGGTTCTCAACCATCGCATCCGCGAGAGAAACCAGCGCCGGGAAGCAGCATACCGGCTGCTGCATTCATCCGATATGGACCTGCTCAAGGAGCTAGCGGAGGCCCGTCAAGTCAGGCAGGAAGAGATGGCTCGTCTGTCCTACGACCGAACGATAATCTTCTCTTCCGACAAGGATAACCTCGAGCAACAATTCGAACAGTGAAACCGGTTCTCCAGTATTGTGCGATATGTGGTTCCGCTGTAAAGTCAGTTAGCTCTCGCATTGCGCAAAGTGATCTTGCCCTTCCGCAATGAGGCGCTGGACGAGCCGGTCAAGATCAGCGCCCGGCGCGACATGGCCTGCAGCTGGGTGTTTGGCGCCAATTTGTTTCATGTAGAGGCGTGCTACGTCAATTGCACAGCCCCATGACATTGTGATGCCAGAGCCGCCGTGACCGTAATTGTGGATGAAAGGTGTTCCCTCAAAGAACTGGTACTCCAGCCGCACACCTTGTCCCTGCGGATCGCGGTAATAGCGATAGCCTTCCCGTCCTATAAGCCGCTTACCGCTTAAGTCGTGATTGACCCACCTCTCCAGTATCTTCTCGTTCAGTTCTACGATCGGAGCTGGAATCGCTTGTCCACCAATGTCGATCTCTCTACCCCCGACAGCATCGCCCTGCCATCGGCCTCCGGCATCCAGTACTCCCGGTTCTCTGGTTTGTCCGAGAATCCAGCCATCGCTGCGAGGGAAAAAATGCACGTATTCGGCATTGCCGTCTGCTCTGGGGAAAATGTTCGGCAGGGGCGTGTAGTTGTAGGCAACAGGCAGTCCATTGGAACCAGTGATGATGGGGGCTCCAGGCACCACTACCTGACGCCCCCTCATAACTACAACCGGCGCCGAATCCTCAAATATCTCGGCTGAAGACAGCCCCAGACAGTTGACCACTGGCCTTCCCTTCGCTAACTCGAGAATGGATTCAAGGGCTGCATTACACATTTGCCGGGCACCGCCTCGCGCTTCGAACAAGGACCAGAGATAAGGCACATACTCGGGCATGTCAGCGAAGTAAGTCGTAAACGTCCATCCCCAGAGATGCTCGGCGCCTGGTCGGCATGGAGGCTGGACAGATTCCTTCAATTTGTCGGGCTTGCCTTCGAACTCCTGAAAGTTCATGCGGCGCGAGCCGAGCGGCGCTTTCTCCGGACAATGTTCAAAAACCTCGTACATCCGGTACATATGGATGCCCGGAGCCTCATTGTCGAAGAGGAAGCTGAAAACCGCTTGCGAATCGTCGCTTACCCGCTCGATGTTCCTGATGCGAAGGTGATGGGGATATGCTGATGCCATTGCATACGTAGTCGCCACCCGGCTGCTGCGCCAGCAACGCCAGCAGATTTCCGTTTCGGGAGTGATCGTATCGCTCCTCGACTGAAGAGGGAATTCGGAAGCGACAA
>DATNRD010000406.1:0-10087 GCA_036703665.1 Candidatus Obscuribacterales bacterium | reverse complement strand
CGGCAGCTTGTGCGCCGCCTGCTTTTCCGCCCTGTAATCTTTCCTCGTGACTACTGTGTTATCATGTTTGCCCTGGCCGGAACGGTCTTATTAACTTTGAGAAATCAATCAAACCACTCGATTGCCGTTTAGCCGAGCGTCGGATGCAAGTGGGATTGCTTCTTTGATTCGTCTGCAAAATGTCTACAAGGATTATGGCGGGCGCCCGGCGCTGGTCAACATAAACCTGCATATCGGCCTGGGGGAGTTCGCCTTCCTGGTCGGACCTTCCGGGGCCGGCAAGTCGACTTTGATGCGCCTTCTATACCGCGAGGAGGTGCCGACCAGAGGCAATGTCTTCATAGGCGGCGTCGATATCACCAGGTTGCAGCCGGGGCAGGTGCCGCTTCTCAGGCGGAGGCTGGGCATTGTATTTCAGGACTACAAACTGCTGCCCAGGCAGACCGTCTTCGACAATGTCGCATACGTGCTGCGCGCGCTCGGCGTGGACAAGGCGGACGTCAGGCGCCGTGTCGGCTCGGCGTTGTGCGTGGTGAACCTGGAGAACAAGGCGGCGGCTTATCCCGACGAGCTTTCCGGAGGAGAGCAGCAGCGTGTAGGTATCGCCCGGGCGATCGTCAACGGCCCGCCCGTGCTTCTGGCGGACGAGCCTACGGGCAACCTCGATCCATCCACTTCTCTGGAGATCGTTCAGCTGCTCGAGCGCATCAGCCAGCGCGGAACTACCGTGCTCATCTCCACGCATGATCTGTTCATCGTCAACGCCTTGAGACGCCGTGTGATCAGTCTCAGGCAGGGAGAGATAGTCGGTGATGTCGACAGCGGCATGTACGAGGTGGAGGCGGTCGGCACGTGAGACAGCTGCGCATACTTGGCCGGGTCTTCGTGGAGATGCTGCTGGGGATCAAGCAGAGCGGCTGGTCCAGCTGGCTTGTGGTGAGCATCCTGGCTATCGCTCTCACCATATTTGGTGGCATCCTCCAGCTCACCATGGCCCTCAAGAGCGTCGTGTCGTCCTGGGGCTCCCAGCTGGAGATCTCTGTCTATCTGAAAGACGGCTACGATCCTCGCAAAGTTGCTCGCGAGGTCAGCCAGCTGCCGGAAGTGAAGCTGGTGGAGATAGTCCCCAAAAACGTGGCCTGGGAGGAGATGCAGTCGACCTTCAAGGTCGCCGCCCTCGAAAACCCACTGCCGGACACGCTGCATGTCCAACTTACCTCGGCAGATGCCGTGGAAAAGACGGCGTCGACGGTGAGAACCTTCGCCGGTGTCGAGCACGTGCGTTATCCGTTGAAGGTCGCCCGTAACATCAACCAGTTGCGGCATTTCCTGGAGGCTGCCGGTATTGCCGTGACAGCGGCGCTTTCCGCTGCGACGCTCATGGTGATTGGCAACACCATTCAACTTGTCATCCAGTCCAGGCACAGGGAGATTGAAATCTTGAGCCTCATGGGTGTCAGTCCGTGGTACATCAAGGGCCCGCTTGTCCTGCAGGGGGCGGCCTACGGGCTTTGTTCGGCGCTTTTGTCGGCGGCTTTTATCTGGGGTGTGCAGCTCTATCTCGAGTCCTACGTCCTCGGGCAGCTCGTCAGTTTCATGCCGGTTTTGCCCACCACGGTCGAGAGCAGCTTGACGCCCACGCTAGCCGTTCTTGTCGTGCTCGGTGTAGCCGTAGGAGCAGGCGGCAGCGCCTGGACCTCCGGGCGGTATATCAAGATCTGAATATGGCGCCGGGCTTTTACTGTAGCGTTTCGGCCAGCACAGGTGCTGGAACCCAGAAACTGTCATTTGAGGCGCTCGAAGGCATCGAGAGCGACGAAGGATCTCCTTGTGCCGACACGAGATCGTTGGCGCTGCGTAAGAGGATGACACTTTGTAGGTAAAAGCACCTGTCTTGACCGAAACCTTACCTTTTACTTGGCGGCTGTCTCCAGCGTCGTCACCTTGGTCATCTTGTCGCCCTTGCGCAGCTGCTGCACGACGGGCATGCCGTCTATCACCCTGCCGAAGACGGCGTACTGCCCATCCAGGAAGGAGGCTGCCCCGAGCGTGATGTAGAACTGGCAGCTGGCTGAGTTGGGGTCGCTGGAGCGCGCCATGGCTACCACTCCGGCTGAATCGTGTTTGAGTCCGGGCTTGGTCTCCAGCGGGATTGTACGTTCCCGGTGCGTCTGCGGATCGACAAATCCGCCTGTGCCGTCGCCCTTGGGGTCGCCTCCCTGGATTACGAATCCCGGCTCGTAGCGGTGAAAGGTCAGCCCGTTGTAGAAACCTCGGCCGACCAGATCGAGGAAGTTGCCGGCGGTAACAGGGGCCTCGTTCTTGAAGACCTCTATTTTGATCGTGCCTTTGTTTGTTTCCATTACCACTACGGGATTTGTCGTCATCGTCTTTTCCTTTTTGCCAATGAGGAGTCTGCCGTACCCGGGGTCTGAAGCGCGGCACTGCGTGCCCAGGGCGGCAGCCGTAATTGCCACCACCAGTGCCACCACCATCGCCGTTGCGCGGGACCCTACCAGAAAAGCACGCATTCGCTTTGCAACTCCTTGTTCCAGCCAACAAACAAGGCACATTTTAGCTTTTTGCGGCTCATTTGACCGGGCTGGCGGCCTGTCCGGCGGCGCTTATGTGCACGGCGACGCGGCCCGATTGTGTGGGCGAGCTGACCGGCAGCGTGATCTCCTCAGGGCTCCGGCCTGCCGGGATCTGGAAGCACAGCCAGCCGGTCGTCTCGTCGCCCGGAAGCACGATGCGATTGCCCAGTCGTGCCCCTTCGGCTCGCTGCCGCCCGGCATCGCTGCCGTAAGCTGCTTGCGGGTACTTGGGGTGGGTCAACATTTCCTGCAGGATGGGACCGGCGAAGCCGACCGTGGCCAGGCCTACCCCCCACAACAGAGCCGTCTGGGACCCGCTCATCTGGCAGCCGGAGCACTTGATGAGCGTCTCTTCCGGGACGGCCGTGGTGGTTTGCCCGCCCACCGCTGCTTGAGCCTCGTTGCCCTTGATGGTGATAATTTGAGTGTCGTTGTTCTTCAGGCTTACCTTCACGCAGGTAAAATCCGTTGCCCGGCAATCGGGAAACAGCCTGGCATTGGCCTGCACAGCCAGAGCCTGGGCCGAGACGGTTGTAAACTCGGCCAGCCCCGTAAGCGGCGGGCCTGGCTGGGTGTCAGGCGGCTTCACCCGGGCCGGCGCCGCTTCCGGGGTAAAGGTGGGGATTTTCTCGGCTGGATAGTCGTATTGAGCTCCAGCCGGTGTGGCCGAGGCAATTAAGCAAAGAAGGGCCGCCAGAGCCAGTCGCCTGCCGGTTGGTCTGCTTAACATGCGCACTTGCCCGAATAGAGTTCCTGTCTTTACGGCAAAGTCTGGCTCCGACAGGATTCGAACCTGTAACCTGGCGATTATGAGTCGCTTGCTCCACCATTGAGCTACGGAGCCTCAGGTGGTCTTGCCTGCAGAGTGATTCTATCAGGTCTTAACTTCGTGGGGGCTCATGTGCTTTTCTATGAAGTCGGTCGAGACATCGCCCCGCTGGAAAAACGGATTGGCAAGAACTTTCTGGTGGAAGGGTATGGTCGTCTTTACGCCGGTGATGGCATACTCATCGAGAGCACGCTGCATGCGCTGGATTGCTTCCTGGCGGTCGCGGCCCCAGACTATCAGTTTGCCCAGCAACGAATCGTAATAGGGCGGAATGACGTAGCCCGGATAACTGTGGCTGTCCACGCGTACCCCCGGCCCGCCCGGCGCGATATAGGCCTCGATGCGCCCGGGGCTGGGCAGGAAATTGCGTTCGGAGTCTTCGGCGTTGATGCGGCATTCGATTGAGTGCCCCCGCATCGTCACGTCCTCCTGCCTGACCGACAGGGGCAGACCCGAAGCCACGCGCAGCTGCTCTTTGACGATGTCGATGCCGGTAACCATCTCGGTGACCGGGTGTTCGACCTGGATGCGCGTGTTCATCTCCATGAAATAGAACTCGTCGCCGCGCAATATGAACTCAACCGTTCCGGCTCCCTCGTAGCCGATCTCGGCGGCCGCGGCCACGGCTGCTTCGCCCATGCGCCTGCGCAGCTCGTCGGAAAGAGCCGGGCTGGGCGCCTCTTCTATGAGCTTCTGGTGTCGCCGCTGGATTGAGCAGTCTCTCTCCCCGAGGTGTATGCAATTGCCGTGACCGTCGGCCAGGATCTGGATCTCCACGTGGCGAATCGGTTTCAAGTACTTCTCGATGTAGACGCCCGGGTTTCCAAATGCAGCGGCCGCCTCGCTGCGTGCCGAGGCCAGTGCCCTGGCCAGCTGCCCGGCATCGTTTGCGATTCTCATTCCCTTGCCACCACCGCCTGCGGTGGCCTTGATGATGACCGGATAACCGATGTCTTCCGCCAGCTTCAAGGCGACGGCGTCGTCGTGCACCAGGCCGACCGAGCCCGGCACGATCGGTACTCCTGCGCCCCGCATGGTGTCCCGTGCCCTGGACTTGTCGCCCATGGAGCTTATCGCCTCCGGGCTGGGGCCCACGAACTTGATGCGGTGGTCTGTGCAAATCTGGGCAAAGTTCTCGTTTTCTGCCAGGAAGCCGTAGCCGGGATGAATTCCGTCTGCCCCTGTGACCACGGCCGTGCTTATGATTGCCGGTATATGCAGGTAGCTGCGCGTCGAAACCGGCGGCCCGATGCAGAACGACTCGTCGGCCAGCTTCACATGCAGCGAATCGGCATCGGCCTGAGAATAGACTGCCACGGTGCGGATGCCCAGCTCCCGGCAGGCTCTTATCACCCTGAGCGCTATCTCTCCGCGATTTGCAATAAGAACCTTTCCAAGCATCTGTGCGGGGGTCAGTTGGCTAACCGGTGGGATCGACCATGAAGAGCGGTTGACCGTATTCGACGGTCGTCCCGTTCTCGACGCAAATCTTGACAATGCGCCCGGAGACCTCCGAGGGAAGGTCGTTCATCAGCTTCATCGCCTCGATGATGCAGACGGTCTGGCCGACGTTGACCACGTCCCCCACATCGACAAACGGCGGAGCCGATGGCGACGGCGCGCGGTAGAAAGTGCCGACCATGGGCGACGTGATTGGCACCAGACCATTGCTCTTAGCCGCTTCGCTGGCAGCAGGCTTATCGGCTTCCCTGGGTGGCTCGGCCGGCAGCGTGGCGGCAGAAGCTGCGCCGGCCGGCAGGTTACAAGCGGGCTGCAGCGGCAGCTCGCTGCTGGCAGCACCCCCCGGCGGCGCCTTCTTGACGGTAATCTTCTCGTCGCCGGACTCAATTGTCAGCTCCGTAATGTTGGTCTGGCCGACAACGTTCAGCAATTCCCGAATCTGGTCAAAGTCTATTTTCACCGGACTCCCTTGTCTCCAATTGCCAAACCGTCACACCGGCGCCATCGAAACCGGACGATGCCCACAGATTCCATTTTAGACCCTGGTTATGTACTTCCTGGTCCTGGTGTCAACCTTAATCCTGTCGCCGACCTTAATATGGAAAGGCACGGTGATGGTGGCGCCTGTCTCGAGCACAGCCGGCTTGCCGCCACCAGAACTGGTGTCGCCCCGCTCGTCGGGGGCGGTCTCGGTCACCGCGAGCTCCACCGTGTTGGGCAGCTCGACGCCTATCACGCGTCCCTGGTAACGAAGCACCGTGATGCCTTCCAGCCCTTCTTTGAGAAACTCCACGGATGAGCCGATCTCATCTGCATCGAGCTCGAGCTGCTCGTAGCTGACCGCGTCCATCATCGTGTACTTGTCGGCGCCCTTGTACAGGTACTGCATCTCGCATTTATCCACGATGGCAGCGGGATACTTCTCGCCAGCACGGAAGGTTGTTTCGATGACGTTGCCTGTCTCGACATTTTTTATCTTGGCGCGAACGAAGGCCGATCCCTTTCCGGGCTTGACGTGCATGGCTTCGACAACCTGCCAGGCACCGTTGTTGTATTCGAAAGTAACGCCCGGCCTGAAATCGTTTGTTGAAATCATTTCCTGGTCCGTCCCGCTTGAGGCACCGGCGGTAGTCAAGACGCGAACCTGGCTGCCTCCGGCCAACCGAAGATTCTATCACTGGTGCCGCCACTGCTTTGCATAAGCGTCGGCCGTGCCGGCCGCTTTTTACAAAGTTGCCCGCAGTCAACAAGAACGGGGAGCCCCTGTCATGGTGTGTTGCTGTCTGCATGCGGGTAGCGGCCGCTGTTTGCCAGGCAGTGCCGCGGTTGCCCACTGCCTTGAGCGCCGGATATAATCACATACCTTGACGTCCCTCGCAGCTGTTTATCGGTCCTGAGGCTGGTATATCGGGCCGCGGGCGGGTTATCCATGTGCCTTTGTCAGTTCTGCTGCGCCTTTACAAACAGTCGTTCCGGGGATGAGATATGTCTGAAGTACGGTCCGCCTACAACCCTGCCGAAGTCGAGCAAAAGTGGACGCGCCAGTGGTTCGAGCTGGCCTTGTTCGACCTGACCGTCGATCCGGAAAAGCCCTCGTTCTCCATTGCTTTGCCGCCGCCTAACATCACCGGCGACCTGCATATGGGACATGCTTTGAACGGGACCCTGCAAGATGTTCTCATCCGCTGGAAGCGCATGCAGGGGTACAACGTGCTCTGGCAGCCGGGCACGGACCACGCCGGCATCTCCACACAGATGGTGGTCGAGCGGGAGCTGAAGAAGGAAGGCAAGAGCCGGCGCGACCTCGGCCGGGAAGCCTTCGTCGCCCGGGTCTGGGAATGGCGCAACGAGTACGGGAATCGCATTCTCAATCAGTACAAGCGCCTGGGCGTCAGCTTCAACTGGGACAGGCTGGCTTTCACCATGGATGATGGCTATGTGCGTGCAATTATGCGTGCATTCGTCACCCTGTTCAAAGAAGGCTTCATCTATCGCGGCAACCGCGTGACCAACTGGTGCCCGCGTTGCCTGACCAGCCTGTCCGACCTCGAGGTAGAGCATGAGGAGACCAGAGGGCACCTCTACCTGATCAAGTACCCGCTTGCCGACGGCTCCGGGGCGCTCACCGTGGCTACCACCCGTCCAGAATCGATGTTCGGCGATGTGGCTGTAGCCGTGCACCCGGATGACCCGCGTTACAAGCAGTACATCGGCAAAACCGTCCTTCTGCCGATTTCCAGGCGCCCGCTGCCCGTCATAGCCGACAGCTACGTTGATCGTGAATTCGGCACAGGCGCACTCAAGATTACGCCGGCTCATGATGCCAACGACTGGGAAGTGGGGCAGCGCCACGACTTGCCCATGCCTGCCGTGATCGACGAGCACGGCAGGATGATCGCTTGCGAGCACGTGCCTGTCCAGTTTCACGAGTTGGAACGCTTTGCCGCTCGCAAAGAGGTTGTCGGTGAGCTGGCCTCGGAACATCTGCTGGTGGAAACTCAGGACTACCTGCACGGTCTTGGTTACTGCGAGCGCTGCCACACGGTCATCGAGCCGTTGCTCTCCGAGCAATGGTACGTAAAGATGAAGGAGCTGGCGGAGCCTGCCATCAAAGTGGTCGAGGAGGAGCGTGTCGTCTTCGTGCCGCCGCGCTATGCCAGTACTTACCTCGATTGGATGTACAACATCCGCGACTGGTGTATAAGCCGTCAATTGTGGTGGGGGCATCGCATTCCCGTATGGACTTGCCGTCATTGCAGCAATGTCGACGCATTCGAAAAGGCACCGACTGCCTGCCCGCAGTGTGCCTCGGCGGATCTGGAGCAGGATCCCGACGTTCTGGATACCTGGTTCAGCTCGGCGCTCTGGCCCTTTGCCACGCTGGGTTGGCCGGAAAAGACGGAGGAGCTCAAGATCTTCTACCCGACCTCAGTCCTTTCCACGGCCAGGGAGATCATCAATCTCTGGGTGGCGCGCATGATCTTCACAAGCCTCAAGTTCGTCGGCACCATTCCCTTTAAGCACGTTTTGATTCACCCGGTTATCCAGACTGCCGACGGCAAGCGCATGTCCAAGTCCAAGGGCAACGCCATCGACCCGCTGGTGATGATCGACAAATACGGGGCTGATGCCAACCGCTTCTGGTTTGCCTCACTGGGCGTCAAGGGCGACCAGGATGTGCGTTTCCGCGAAGACAGGCTGGAGGAGTACCGGCGCTTCGCCAACAAGCTCTGGAACGCGGGGCGATTCGTGCTGGATAGCCTGGAAGGCTTCGCGCCCAAAGCTATCGAGCGGGACGAGTTGACCCTTGCAGACCGCTGGATCCTTAACCGCTTCAATCACCTACTGCAGGATGTCCATGAGGGCCTGCGCAACTACGACTTTGACGACGTGGCTCACGCTCTGTATGACTTTACCTGGGATCATTTCTGCGACTGGTATCTGGAGATCGCCAAAGTCCAGCTGGCACAGGAGCAGGCGACTGGAGCCGAAGGTCAGACGCGTCGCGTGCTGCAGATGGTATTCGAGGGCTTGATGCGGGCCATGCATCCAATCATGCCGTTTATAACGGAAGACCTCTGGCAGCGCCTGCCCAAGTCGCCCTTGTTCGCGGAGCTGGACAGCATAATGTTTGCGCCGTTTCCGCGCGAAGACCAGAGCTTCTTCGATGACGACGCCGAGCAGAAGATGACCCTGCTGGTCCGCATCATCCGTGCTGTGCGCAATATCCGGCAGACTTACAACGTGCCTGCCTCCTCAGAGGCCGAGGCGATCATTTACTGCCTCTGCGACGATGAGCGCAAGTCCTTGATACTCGGGCAGGAATACATCAAGCGCCTGGCCAGGGTCAGCCCGCTGACGATTGCCCCGGATGGGATCGTTCCGCCGATGGCTGCCTGGGAAGCCATCTCCTCGATGAAAGTCTACGTCCCGCTGGCTTCCTTGATTGACGTCGATAAGAGCCGCAGCAGACTCGTTCAGCGCCAGGAAGCGATCCAGAAGGATTTGTTGAAAGTAAGGCAGATTCTGGAGAACGAGGAATTCCGGAGAAGAGCCCCGAAAGAAAAAGTGGAATCTCTGGAAGCTCAGAGACAGGACCTGGAGAGGCAAGCGTCCAGTGTCGAGTCGCAGCTCAAGGTGCTGGAGATGTCTGAGGTAAGCTGAGGTAAGGAGCCCCGGGCAACCCAGGTCAGTCCGGTCCTGGCCAGTTGACCTGGGTTGCGTTGCTATTCTGCATTCCGTCGGGACGATCGAGAATGGCCCATGCTTATGCACTCATAGCGCCGTGGTTTGGGTTCTTCCCGGCAGCGCCGGCCTCCGGCCGGCCAGATGCCGGCGCTCTCAGGGCAGCGGCAATCGTTGCCTGGTGTACTGCCCTGGTAGTCCTTTCCGTCAGCCAGGCGCCTGCCAACTCGTCCGATTTTGACGCGCGCATGGCTTCTGCCGGGCGCGCGTACAGAATGGGCAACTACGAGCAAGCTGAGAGCATCCTTAAGGATCTGCTGTCGGAGGCCAAAGCAACCGGCCAGCAGGATCTGCGTTATGCCGAGATTGTAAACAACCTGGCTGAAGTTGCCAGCGCCCAGGGGCGGCTCGAGGAAGCGGAGCCGCTCTACAAGGAAGCGATGGCGTTGAGGCTGAAACTGGAAGGCCCGACTGCGCGAGACCTGGCTCTATCGGTGAGCGGCCTTGCCGATGTCTATCGCCTTCAAGGGCGCTATCCCGAAGCGCTGCAACTGCTCCGGCGTGCGCTCAAGATCGCCGCGCACATAAGTGACACCAGGACCATGGGCGGCGAATTCCATGGCGATGAGCGATTCTTGAACAACCTCATTCAAAACCCGTCCGTCGTCCCCGGCTCCCCGGAGCTGGCGCGCGTGCTCACCGCATTTGGTGACTGGTACAGGGAGCAGGGGCAATACGATGTGGCCATCAAGATGTATAAGAAGGTTGTCGATATTCTCGATGTCCCGCCAGACCGGGACATTTCCCGCCTGTACAGAACGCCCTGGGAAGGCGGCTATAATGCGGCGGACGGATTGATCAGGCTGGCGGACTCGTATGCTGTTCAGGGGCAACCCCTGGAAGGGGAGCGCTTTTACAAGCGCGCCCTCTCATACGCGGAGCGCCGGTTCGGTCCGCAGCACCCTCAATCAGTCCAGGCATTGAAGAAGCTGGCCGAGTTCTACCGCCGCCAGAGTCG
>DATNRD010000405.1:0-5126 GCA_036703665.1 Candidatus Obscuribacterales bacterium | reverse complement strand
CCAGGCGGTCGGCCAGGCGCTGATGGAACAGGCCGTCTACGACCCCGAAAGCGGGCAGCTTCTCACCGGCTCGCTGCTGGACTACTGCCTGCCGCGCGCCGACGACCTGCCGAACTTCGACACTTACACCGACGAGACGACACCGTGCAAGATCAACCCGCTCGGCGCCAAGGGTGTGGGCGAACTCGGCACGGTTGGCGGCACGCCGACGGTCATCAATGCGCTGCTCGACGCCCTGCGCCCGCTCGGCGTTCACCACCTCGAAATGCCCGCCACGCCGGAGCGCGTGTGGCGGGCGATACGGCAGGCTAAGCTTGCCCCCGACCATGAGCGGGGGGCCAGGGGATAAAGAAAAGCGGAACGCAGAGGTCGCAAAGGAAAGGCAAGAGAGAACACAAAGGAATACAAGTGAGTGGGTGAAGGGTTACAGTGGGTGTGCCTTTACGACATTCACGACATTCACGGTATCCACGGCAGTTCTCAACGCAGTAGGTGCAGAGAAGGCGTTGCAACAAGGTACCGAAGACTCTTGGTCATCTAGAAATCCGGATCCGCGACACGCGAGCTAGCGCCAAGTACCTTCTAACTCGTCAGGTCCACGGAGACCGGGCTTCATATCTGCATTAGGAGTCAAATGAGTCCTCGAACAAAGCAGCATTCCTTAAGCCTAGCCGAGTATCAGACCGAGGCTGTGAAGACCGATTACACGGGGAGTGACCCACAAGACGGAATACTCGTGTCCGTACTAGGAATCGTCGGGGAGGCCGGCGACCTGGCAACCCTATTTAAGAAGAAGCTCCGAGACGGAGATAGCTTTACTGTATATCCGGAGCAGTGCGCGGAGGAGCTCGGAGACATTCTTTGGTACGTCGCGACGGTCTGCACGAAGCTAGGGTTCTCTCTCGAGGAGGTCGCGGCACACAATCTTAGCAAGACAAAGGCACGCTGGGAGAAGTTCGAGGCGTCTGGTGACAGGCGGCCGTTCCTAGACGACAGTTACCCGCCCCACGAGCGTATCCCTCGACTGTTCACGATCATTTTTAAGGAAACTAAACGGCATGGGCGGACGAGAGTGACGCTATTCCGCGATGGCAAGCAATGCGGCGACCCGCTTACCGACAACGCGTACTTCGAAGATGGGTATCGCTATCACGACATCTTCCACCTTGCATATGCGGCTGTACTGGGATGGTCCCCTGTCACACGAAAGATCTTGGACTGCAAACGCCGGAGCAACCCACGGACAGATGAAATCGAAGATGGCGGGCGGGCGGCCGTAATCGAGGAGGGCATATCTGCATTGGTATTTCAGTATGCAGAGAAACACAACATGCTCGACGGCGTTGGCCGCATTGACTCTGAACTCCTTTCCCTTATTACTCGCCTCACGAGCGGGTTGGAAGTGCAGGAAGCCTCCGCCGGGGAGTGGGAGAACGCCATTCTCTTGGGGTACAAGTCGTTCCGACTCTTGAACAGGCATCGGGGTGGAATGGTTACTGTCGACCTCCATGAGCGGACACTGCGATTTCAGAAGTCGCCTGCACCGGCTAGATGATCATCGAAGAAGACTCTCCGTTGACAGCATGGCGTGCCGCTTGCGCACACCTCTTCGCTAAAGGAGGGGAAGATTTCAACCTGTTTGTTTCCTTTCCGTGCGCGTCAGCCGCGAACGAGCAACCACTGAAGGACTATAATCCACGGAGTGTTCTGGGCGAGGACTACGACGTTGCGAGGGATGTAGCAAATACCATCTTTCCTTCGAAGACGTTGGCCAATTCGCGGACACGCGACGACTTCTACAAGCGGTACCTGAGGGCACATAGCCGCCGCCCGACGAAAAGTTGGGGTACGTACTTTCAACGACTAATTGCCTTTGGTTGCTCGGAGGTGAATCAAATCGAGCGAGTCATTGACGCTCTCACGACCTGGAAAAATACCTATCGCGCCGCCTTGATCATGCATACCTCCTCCGCCGAAACTGACACGCTGCGGCCACTGGGCGGCCCGTGCTTGCAGTATGTGCAGTTCAATTGCCCGAACGCAAGACTGATCGATCTGCTTGCTGTTTACCGAAACCATGACTACTGCAACAAGGTCCTGGGAAACTACTACGGCCTGAGTAGGCTTCTCAAGTTCATTTCCGATCAGTCTGGCCGGCAATCAGGTAAGGTGTGTTGTCTATCAGCACATGCCTACTACAACACTTCCATGAGAAACCAGAAACGGCTTGCTGGCATCGACTAATTCCAACATGCAGAACGCGCGGAAGTTTGATGAACTGTGTAACAAAGTGAGGTTCTGTACACGTTGTGTCCGGATGGAGGACAGCGCTCGCGTACTCTCTAGAGCTGCCGGGTCCCTCAATGCGCCACTTATGTTCATTGGAGAAGCACCTGGCAGATTAGGAGCGGATGCGTATGAGATTCCGTTTCACGGAGATCAGGCTGGGCACAACTTCGAGGAACTCCTCGCCTTTGCAGGCCTCGATCGTTCACGAATCTTTATCACGAATGCGGTTCTGTGCAATCCCAAGACTGACGCCGGTATGAATGCAACGCCGATCAAGGGTGAGATCGAGAACTGTTCAGACTATCTAAAGGAGCAAATCAACCTGGTTGACCCGCGGATCGTGGTGACATTGGGTTCGGTCGCGCTTGACGCTTTAGGACTTATCGAACCGCATCGGCTTATCCTTTCTGCCCACGTTCGGACCGTTCACAGGTGGTATGGCCGAAAAGTGATACCTCTATATCACCCTGGCGCCCGCGCGATGGTTCATAGGAGCATGGCTAACCAGCGGTCGGACTATCAGTTTGTCGCGGACCAAGTGCGTGCTCTGGAAAGAGTGAAACGAAGATCAAGCAGTGAGACAAAGAAACCAGTTGCTGTGTTAGCGACAGAGATCCTGCGAAGGAGAGGGGCCGTAACCTATTTTGGGCTCCATAAGCTCGTCTACTTAGTCGAGTGCGAAAGTTGGAGGAGACTAGGACGCCCACTTACCGGGGCGTTCTTTCTAAGACAAAAAGACGGTCCGTATTGCACGGACCTTCATCTGGCGAAGTTGCGTAAGGCGGTACCAGACTTGATGGTATCAGGGGAGAGCAATCAGCCAACACTCCACTTGCCACAAAGAGGAATCTTTGAGGGTCAGGACAAGTCGTGGCCGCAAGAGGTGTCGGAGGTAGTTGATCGCGTCCTCGCGGCAGCAGACGGGCTGTCGGACGCTGAACTCAAGACTCGTGTTTACTTGACAGGCCCGATGCGTAGGATTCTGCGCATCGAAAAGACATCGTTGGTTAATCTCTACAACTCACCCATAGACTTCGGGGAATATGTGGATCCTAGTCATCAGAGGGCCGCCTTAGACTCTGTGCCGCCAGATTAGGAGTGGTCGTGGGGCGTAATTGAGCTCTGAATTGGCAATCAGCCCGGGATGACAAGTCGGACACCACTGCAAAACTATTGATCCCTCCAAAAAGACCGTGCCCGAAAGGCGAAGTTTTAGCAACAACATGGAGGGGCGAGAGGGTCAGGGAGGGGCGAGAGGGTCAAGTCTTGAAATATCAGTTGATAGAAGAGAACGATGAATGCACGGAAGGCTGTTACGGCAATGTTTCTGGGCAGTCTTATGGCCGGCATTTCGGCTCTGGACGCAGTCGCGCAAGCCAGATTCCCGACCAAACCCATACAAATCGTGGTCACCTTCTCGGCGGGAAGTCAGACCGACATTCTGGCGCGAATGATCGGCAAGAAAATGTCGGAGAACTGGGGCCAACCGGTTATCGTAGTCAATCGCCTTGGTGGTGGGGGTATAGCAGCCGGTAGTACGGTCGCCCGTGCGACGCCCAACGGTCACACACTCCTGGCTCATTCAGCGGGATTTGCAGTGGCGCCTACCCTCTATTCGACTCTCCCATACGATACGCTGAATGACTTCGCGGCAGTGAGCCAGATCGCGAGCGTTCCGTTTGTGGTGGTGGCCGCGCCTTCTCTCGGCCTAAGGTCTGTTGCCGAACTGATTGCGCTAGCAAAGCGGAAACCCGGACAAGTCAACTTTGGTTCTGCCGGAATCGGTAGCGCCACTCACCTTGGCGCGGAGCAGTTCAGGTTAGTCGCTAACATCGACGTTGTGCATGTGCCCTACAAGGGCACACCGGAAGCCCTTATCGACACTGTAGCTGGGCGCGTGCAGTATTTCGTCTCGCCAATAGAGCCAGCGCTTCCGCTCATCAGGGATGGGAAGTTGTTGCCGCTGGCAGTGACTACGATGCGGCGCTTGCCTGTTCTGCCTGACGTCCCGACCGTCGCGGAGGCAGGATTGGCGAACTTCGAGTTCAACGGTTGGGTGGGGCTGTGGGCGCCAGCGAAAACGCCCAAGGCTGTTCTAAATCAACTCTCCAACGAGGTAAAGCGCATCTTGAGCCTTCCGGACGTCAAAGAGCATATGCAGAAACAGGGCCTGGTCCCGAAGTCCAGCACGCCCGAAGAGTTCGCTGCGTTCACTCGCGCAGAAATCGAAAAACTGGGTAAGATCGTCAAGGCTTCCGGTGCCCGAGCAGATTAAATTAGTAAGCCACACGAGAAAGTAACCAACTGCCCGCTACCTGTTCGCGATTTCGTCTTTGGCCAATTCCTGGTCGGACCCAGGTAAGGCGTTGATCGCGGAGGACGAAGAGGAAATCGGAATGGAGCGATCCCGCTTATACTTCCTATAGTCTGAGATACGGCAAACTGTCTAGCTCCCGGAGACTGGCAAACGCCGTGGGCTCACGGCGCATGAATTGTCACGGAAACAGCGGGCCTGGGGATGGGGGCATGAAACGTCGCACGTTCATCACGTTGCTGGCAGCGGGCTCCGTAGCAGCGTGCGCCCGGCCGGCTCACGCAACGATTCGCGGTCTCACCATGGGCACGAGCTACGTCGTGGAGTTGGCGGCGCCGATCGACGATGCCGCGCGGACGGAGCTCGCGGAGCTGATCGAGCTTGAGCTGGCCGCGATCAATCGGGCGATGTCTACCTACGATCCTCGGTCGGAGCTGTCGCAATTCAACAGCCGACAGGATCTCCGTTGGGCGCCTGCGTCGCGGGGCCTGCTCGAGGTGCTCGACAGCGCATCGCGGATCAG
>DATNRD010000404.1:0-6536 GCA_036703665.1 Candidatus Obscuribacterales bacterium | reverse complement strand
CGGGGGCGGCTTGATCATGCTGTGCATTGGTATTGCAACTAGCGGCGATGTTCATAAGAAAGCACGCAGGAGGACTGAGATCAAACAGGCAGATGCATCTACATAAGTCATCCTAAAGGTTTGTCTGTATCAGCCGAAAGGATGAAAAGCAAGCTTGAAAGTTGTTGGGGATTCTTTTGAGCCCCTGGCAGGAGTGGCGGGACACTCCCGGTAATAGCCCCTCGGAAGGATGCCGCGAGGATAGAAAGGGGAGAACACAGGGGAATGAAATCAGGCAAAAGAGCCTTCGCTGAGGAAGAGCGGCCCGAATTGTCCTATCTTCACGATTTCTCGTGTGATTGCGCGGATCCACGTATAGCCGAGGCCTTGAAAATGCTGGTAGCAAATTGGTTGGCAGAATCCCCCCATCTTCCACATTTTCTGCGTGGCGCTGAAAAGGAACTCAATCTGACTGAGGAACAGGGACTTCAAATCAAGTGGCTGCTAGCGCTCAATCCGAATACACCACCGACGGTGCTTGAAGATTTATGCAATGGTGCCACCGCCGCATTACTCGAGCGAGTTGCCGAAAATCCGCACGCTAGCCCTGAGACACTTGCCAAATTAGCGTACCAGGCTGTTGCGGAGATTCGTATCGCCGTTGGTGGCAATATCCATACACCACTGGCAACCATTCTCATTCTCGCAAAAGATGATAATCCAGATGTGAGATTCAGCCTGGGCGAGAATCCATATGTTCCAGTAGAGGCGCTGGAAGCCTTGACCAGGGATGATAATCCCTATGTACGATTCCGTGCGGAAAGGACTCTGGGTCGGCTTGGAATAGGCCACAAGAATTAGTGGGCAGGACAACGCCATGATAGTAGCGGAGTTTTTAATCGCCTTTCTTCTATCCTATGTTTGGCACATTATGGGTGTCACCATTGGATACCATCGGCTGCTTTCTCATCGCTCATTCAAGTGTCCGAAGATTGTTGAATACTTTTGGGTGCTTGGCGGCTACCTCGCGTTTGAGGGTTCACCGATATGGTGGGCGACGATTCATCGGGCCCATCATCGCTATACAGATCAGGCTCTGGATCCGCACTCTCCGCGTTATGGTTGGATGAACGCGTATTATGGCTGGATTTTCCACTCGCGTTATCCTTCTTATATTGATCCGACAGCTCAAGCCAGGGATCTTATCAAGGATCCAATCTATCGATTCTTAGAACAAGGGGGGCATTGGGAGCGAGCACATGCGCTTGCCGTCATATTTGGTGTTAGCTTCAGACTTGTTCTGCTTGTTTGTTTTGGATGGACGATGGCGCTGGCGAGCTTGGTAGCAGCAGTTCTGGTTCAGCAGGTGCCTCTCTTGCTCAACGTCGTCTGCCATCTTCCGGGGCTTGGCTACAAAAATTATCAAACGGACGACGACAGCGTGAACGTTTGGTGGGTTGCCCTTCTCACTGCTGGAGAGGGATGGCATAACAACCACCATGCCTTTCCCGGTTCTGCTCGAAGCGGATTCAAGCGTTTTGAAATAGATCCTTCCTGGCTTGTGTTGCGCACGATGAAATTTTTGAGGCTCGTGAGCTGGATGCACGAGGAATCGCTATCTTCACATTACAAAAAGGGTGTGGCACACGAGCAAGCACAGACGCTTGCACGTTCATAGTATTGACCTGCCACCGCTAGAACAACCGATCAAAAGTTAGCGGCCTGTTCCATGTGTTTCCTCGCAAGTCTGCTCAGTCTCGGTATCGGAGAGTCTGAGCTGGGCAGGTGGCGCCTGACAAGTAACCTCGGCTAAGGCTCGTTGTCGGCAGAAGCGTGGATTCTTGAACAGCATGCAGTTCGCGGGATGGAATCGCCTTACTGCCCCTGGAGCTGCTTGAGCATGTTCTGGAGCATGTCGGCGGTTTGAGGGTCGAGCTGGAGGCCCGGCGAGCCGGAGTTGCTGCTGCCGGCCGGACCCATCAAGCCCTTCAATGTGTCCAGCTCCTTGCCGCTTAAATCACCGAGGGCGTTGCCGTCCAGGTTGCCGAGCCGATCCAGGGCGCCCAGCTTGCTGAAGTCCAGCCCGCCGCCGCCTGAGCCTCCCAGAGCGCCGGGATCGAGATTGCCCAGTCCGCCGCCCAGGGAATTGAGATCGACACCACCGAGAAGCTTTTGCAGGGCGCTGAGATCCAGGCCGCCCAGACCTTGTGTGAGGTCGCCTCCCAGGCCTGCCGCTGGGCCGCCGGGGGCGACGCTGCCGCCTGGCAGAGGCGAGCTGGCAGCAGGCGGGTTGGCGAGCTGCCCCTTCATGTCGTCGATTGCCCCGCTCAAGCGCTGTTTGGCATCTTCATCCTCGCCGTGGAAAGGATCGAGGTCGGGGCTCAAGCCGTAGTAGGCGATACAGTTGCGCACGCCGGTGTGGTAGCGATCCAGAGAGCCGTGCAGGCGTGCAAACAGCGGCTGGACCTGTGCCAGGGCGCTCAAGCCGCCGCCCTGCGCGCCGCCGGGATTCTGCAGGAAGTCGCCCACAACCGCCATGGTGTCGGCCAGCTGGTTGTGCGCCACGGTCAACTGAGCCGGAGGCGTCGTGGCTCTTATGCGCTGGATGACATCGAGCGATTGAGCGCGGCTGGCTTCGATGCTGGCTGCATCGATGTTGATTTTGCCCGCCCCCAGAAGTGTGTCGACGGCCACGCGCTCGTAGTCGTGGATGATCTTCCGCATGCGTTTAAGATACTTCGTCACGTCGGCCGGCGTCTTCGGCACATTCATTACGACCGAGCCCTGCAGCGGCATGCCGAGCCGGTATCGGACCTTCGGCGCGCTCTGTCGCTCGGGCTGAGTAGTGCCATATGTGGTGCCTGGCGCGGAAACAGGTGCCTGGCTTGATGGGCGCGAGACCGCAGCACCCTGCCGCTTTTCCGGCCAAGCCGCCGAACGCTTCAGCTGGCTTTCTCCGCCCGGTATTTCTCCCTTGCGCGCGGTGCTGGCGGGAGCTCCTTTATAACCAGGCAACGGGCTTTGCTGCTTGAAGTTCCGGATGATCGGTTTGGGTGGAGCATAGGTGTCGGTCTGCTCGGCTGCCGAAGCGGCAGGCAGGGAGACCGCCAGGCCGATGCATAGAGACACAAGGACCGTGCTGAGGCAGGAGGAGTTGACCATTTCTTGCATGCTGCTGGCTGCTGGAGTCCGCTTGAATTTCAATTCGGCTGCCCGGATCGGGCGCCCCGAATGGGGCCTTACCTTATTCATATGCCCAGACAGCAGCACGTCCTAGCCGATGCTGCCGGCATTCTAATCTGGCAGGGTTCCAGCTCGTTCCGCGGCGGGGACAGCCAGCATGTAGGCAAGCAGGCTTAATTGGCTGGCGGCTCCGGCTGGCCGTAGCGCCAACGTTCTAAGCTAAAATACCCCTGAGTTTCATTGCCAAAGAGATCTCAAGCATGAAGGTCCTTCTGCCACTCGACATCGTCCACGCCATCGATCACACGATCCATCAGCTTGTAGCGTTTGTCCCGCTTCAAGACTCCGAGATATGTCTTCTTTACGTGAAGGAAGAGCTGCCGGCATATGAAAAGGTGATCGACGCGGTCGGGGACTTTCAGGAAGACTGGGGCCACCAAATAGAACTCAAGGCGAAAGCAACATTCGAGCAGGCCGCTGCCCTCTTGAAGCCGCATTGCCCGAACGTCACCGCCGAGATTGTCGTCGGTCCACCGGCGATGATGATCGAGACCGTGGCTCGCGACGAGCATTTCGACATGATTGCGCTCACGCCCGGCACGCACCGCAAGGTGGAGATGTTCCTCCTGGGCAGCGTCTCCAGTAAGGTAGTCAAGCACGGTCCTGGGACGGTGCTCATTTGCCGTCCGACCCAGCGCCCGCTCGAGAGACTCAACAATGTGATTATGGGGATAGACGGCTCGCCCCAGTCCCGCAATGCCGTTGCCAAAGCAATTCAGCAATTCAAGATGGATCCGGAACAGACGCATATCACGCTCATTCATGTGGTCTCTGTTGCCGATGTCCTGAAGCTCGTCTCGCCGGTGGAGTACATCTCCATGGTGGAAAACAATCTCTTGCTCGAAGGCGAGACGTTCCTGGCGCAGGGCAGGGCGATGCTTTCCGAGCATGGTTTCAAGCGCGTCGACATGGTCTTGAAGGAGGGCGATCCGGCCACCGAGATCATCGCACTGTCCAAGGCGGTCCCTGCCGATCTCGTCGTCATTGGCGCTCAGGGCAGAACCGCCGTGCAGCACTTCCTGCTCGGCAGCGTGTCTCACCGGATAGCCATGCATAGTCCCTGCTCCACAGCAGTCGTGAAACCTGTCAAGAAATGACATGCGGCGGCAGCGCCGCCAGGGGTGTTATGAGAACCATCGAGTTGCCGCGCGCCTTAAGACTAACTCTGTTTGTCACCCTGTTGCTTGTTGTTCTGTTTTGTCGCCCATCTGCCGCGGCAAGCGGAGAGGTCATGGACCTGAGCCAGGAGCAGGCCAAAGAGAAGCTGGAGCTCGAGGAGATGAAGGGCGAGCTGGACGACATAAAGGGCACGATCGGGGAGACCGTCCGGGCCCTCAATCAGATATCGGCCCAGATGAACAGCCAGAAGGTGAAGGAGTTCCATCTTATTGCCAAGGAGGCTGCCTGGGAGCTGTTCCCCGGCACCGCAACCAGGACCTGGACGTACAACGGGCAGATTCCCGGGCCGTCGATACGTGTACAGGAGGGCGATCTGGTAAGGGTGGTCCTGCATAACCAGCTCAAGGTGCCGACCAGCCTGCACTTCCACGGCATGATCCTGCCTGCCGGCCTCGACGGCATGCCCCGTCCGGGGGCCGGACTGGTGTCTCCCGGCAAGTCCTACGCTTATCAGTTCCAGGCCACGCAGGTGGGCACGTTCTGGTATCACCCGCAGATAGTGCATGCGGATCAGCAAACCAGGGGGATGTACGGAGCGATCATCGTGGAGCCGACCAGCGTGCCCAAGAACTACGAGAAGGACTACCTGGTCATCCTGGGACAGTTCCTCGTGGCGCCGCAAGCGACGGCCGACCAGCCTCAGTCAGGTACGCGAAACATTCGCGCAGGGCAGGCAGGCGGCACAAAGCCTGCTGCCAATCCAGCTAAAGACACGTTTGAAACGGTGCCGCTCGCCGCTTCGGACGTACCACCAGGGGCGGTGACTTACTTCACGATCAACGGCAAATGCGCGCCGGCTATTCCACCGCTGGAGGTGCACAGAGGCGAGCGCGTGCGGTTGCGGGTGATTAACGCATCCCAGCAGGTGTGTCCGATCCATTTCAGCGGTCACAAGTTCGAAGTGATGAGCACCAATGGCGGTGATGGATTGGAGCCTCACGTCATACGCGATTCTCTACCCGTTGCCCCCGGCGACCGCTTCGATCTCGAGTTCAGTGCGGACAATCCGGGCATCTGGTCGTTGTCGTCGGAGCTGGCTCACCAGGCCAGCAACAACGGCAAGGTTCCCGGCGGCATGGCCTGCATCGTTCGTTATGTGGACGGGCAGCCGGCAAAGTAAGGCAGAGGGAGAAAGTGAGCAGGCTTCCTGAGCTGACCCGCCAGCAGGTTGAAGCCGAGTATCAGTCGGTCTGGGACAGAATCGCCGGCACGCGTGGCGGCGTGTGGGGTCCTTATCAGGTCCTCATGCACGTGCCGCCGCTTGCCGACCGAGTGGCTGCGCTGGGCGAATTCATCAGGTTCAGCGGTTCATTGCCGGGTTATGTGCGGGAGCTGGCAATCCTGGCGGCTGCTCGCGAGGCCGGCTCGCCATACGAGTGGGCGATTCACGAGCCGTGCGCGCGTGCTGAAGGGGTCACGCAAGCAGCCATCGAAGCGGTGCGAACCGGCGCGGCGGCAGACGTGCTGCCGGTTGAGCAGCGCATCGCTGTGCTGGCCGTACGCTCGCTTTACCGGAACCAATCGCTTCCTCAGGATCTTTTTGATGAACTGGTTCGCACTTTCGGCAACGAACGGACGATCGAGCTGGTGACGTTGGCCGGCTTTTACGGGTTGCTTGCCTTTATCCTCAATGGCTTTGGCGTCGGTCTGCCCGACGACGCCAAGCCTGCTTTCTAGCCTCCGGCGTTTTACAATGGCCGGTAGGCCAAGCCCGAGAGAATGATGCGTCGAAGGGTCTTATCGGCCTGGTGCTTAAGGCCGTCAATCTTCCCCTGGAGGGGATCTCTTTGTTGCTGGTCGTCGACTGGTTCCTCGATCGTTGCAGGACTGCCGTGAACGTCTGGACCGATGCCGTAGGGGCCGCCATTATCGATACCCTGGACGGCAGGCCGGCCGGCGGTTGTCGAACCGGCGAGGTAACCGTAAGAGCGGGCGTTTCAGCGCCCGGGCGGTAACAGGATGGAACACAGCCTGGTGTGCGGGCGTCTGAAGATGCGAGTCGTCCCCTGGTCTGCCGACCAATTGCCCAAGGGCATAGGCTCCGGAAGTTTGAACAAGTTGATTTGCCTCGGGTCAGACGTGGGCCTGGCAGAGGCGGGAGGTAGAGGTATGACCACCGCGATGCCCACCCGTGC
>DATNRD010000403.1:0-3624 GCA_036703665.1 Candidatus Obscuribacterales bacterium | reverse complement strand
CAGCGGTAACCTGAGACGGCGGTCAGCTTGCCTTCCAGTGGTTGCCCATTTGCTGTCCCAGCCGAAAGCCGTGGACGAGGTTGGTCCTGGTCAGCTGATAGAGCTCGTTCAAAGCCGCGGGATCCACAATGCCGTGCTTGGCGGCCAGCACGTTGATTTGCTGCATGGCCATGGCCGAGAAGTACACGAAGACCTCCTCGCGCACTTCGCCCATGCCCTGGTTCGGCATGCGGAGAACAGCCTTGCCGAAGTCGTTGTTGAGCGCCTCGCAAAGCTGCCGATCCAGGAGCTCGTCGTAAAAGCTATCTGCCTTTCTGCCCATCATTCACCTCTGGCGGCACAGGGTCGACGTTAGCCATCTACAGCAAGAGCATCCAATGCTCTTCGTACTTCTTTGATGTCCTGCCACATCAGCCACTTGGGGCTGCCCACCTCACGGGAGTCGTTACGCAGGAGATAGGAAGGGTGGAAGATCGGCATTACTTTAGCACCGTTGCCATATGGAAACCACTTGCCGCGGATGCGGCTTATAGGATCCTTAACTTTGAGGATGTGCTGGACGGCGGTTGCCCCTGCCAGCAAGATGATGCGTGGTTTGACAAACTCAATCTGGGCCTCCAGATACGGGCGGCATGCGGCCGCCTCCTCGGGCAGAGGTACGCGGTTGCCCGGAGGCCGGCATTTGACGACGTTGCAGATATATGTATCTCTCTTGCGGTCGATGTCGACGGAGGCAAGGATGCGATCGAGAAGCTGTCCGGCTCTGCCCACGAAGGGAAGACCCATCTCATCTTCCGTGGCTCCCGGACCCTCGCCGATGATCATCAGTTTAGCCTGCGGATTGCCGTCGGCGAAAACCACGTTCGTGCGCGTCTGACAGAGCCCGCAAAGTGTGCACTGACTGGCCGCTGATGCAGCAGCAGTGAGAGTGTCGAAAGATGTAACGGTGCTCGAGTGCATATCGAATAGAGATATCTGCTTCATGGCAGGTCGATCCTAACACGACCGGAAATGAAGAGAACCTGAGAATTCACAGAGGAATGCCAATCAGCCCGGCGCCGGCAGGAAGTCTGATAGAGCCGGGCGTGGTGAGAGATCGGCCGGTTGCGCGGCGAGCGCTCCTGCCGACTGCACGCCTGAGAGATCGCCGAGCGTGATACCGCATATGGTGCCAACCCTTCGTCCCAGGCAGATTTCTCCGATGCGAGCGAATTCAGATGGTGACCCGGTAACAAACACGGCCGGGTCGCACTGGGAGGCTGATTCCGCCGGGTTGCGCCGGTTCCCGTTCCCATTTCCGTTGCCTTCGTATCCGCTCATGTCGGCCAGCAGGCAATCGGCCGGGTCGATGATGAGCACGTCGGAGGCGAGTACGTCTGCCAGGGTGGCGGACAGGAAAGGATAATGGGTGCAACCGAGAATGACGGCTCCTACGCCTTTGTCCTTCAACTGCCTGAGATATCGATCGAGAACCTGCCTGGTTTCTGTCTCATTGAGCGCGCCTCGTTCTACGAGCGGGACGAGTTCCGGACAAGCGATCTCCGTAACTCTGGCAGCCGGGTTCTGCTCCAGGATGGCTCTGGAGAAGGCACGACTCCTAACGGTGTTCTCGGTAGCCAGGACGGCGATCCCTGTATCCAGGCAGGCTGCGTAGCGAGCTGTGGGTTCTATGAGATCCCTGACCGGCACGCGGGATGAGGCGCGCGCCACGCCTGCGGCCAGCGCCGCGCTCGTGTTGCAGGCCATGACTATTTCCTGGGCACCCTGCCCAACCAGCCAGCCGACGATCTCGCGGACGAATTGCGAGATCTCGCGAGGATCCCTGCCGCCGTAGGGGCAACGTGCCGTGTCTGCCAGGTAAATGAAGCGCAGCCCCGCATCGCCGGTGCCCGCGCACGCCAGTTGCTGAAGCCGCCTAAGGACGGAGAGTCCGCCCACGCCTGAATCGAAAAGACCGATCGTAGTAACCTTGCTTTTAATCAAACCTGAGCGCTAGCTCCCTATTGTTTGCTGTCCAACTTACCGGTTGGGCCGCTGGTAGCCTGAGCCAGCGACTGCAGCTTCGCGTCACCCTCCTGACCGGCAACGGCCTTTGTCGCACCGACACGACCTTTTTCGTGAGTCGGGCGCGACAGGGCCATATCCGCCCGCTTGGACAGGTAGAGGATAACACCACGGGCAATCCCGTTGGCTATCTCCTGTTGGTAATCAGAGGAGATTAACTTCTCTCGCTCCTGCTTGTTGGAGATAAAACCAACCTCAGCAAGCACCGCCGGCACGGGCGTATGGTTTATCACGTAGAACCTGGCTTTGCGCACCGCACGGTCGGGCGCCTGCAGCTTCTCGACAAGCGATTGATGAATGAAGCGCGCCAGCTCCTGGCTTTGCTCGGACTGATAGTAAGTTTCGATGCCTTTTATGCTGGAGTTGGCTTCCAGTGAGTTTATGTGCACGCTCACAAAGGCGTCTGGTCCAATCGAGTTGGTGGTGGTGACGCGCTCTTCCAGCGATACGGTAGCGTCTTGCGTCCGCGTCATCGATACTTTGACCCCGGTGCGTTCAAGGGTCTTTCTCAGCTTGTCGCTTATAGCCAGCGTCAGCTCCTTCTCCTTTATGTCCCCGCGCTGGGCGCCCGGGTCAGTGCCGCCGTGCCCGGCATCGATGACCACCGACATGCCCGGGGGCAGGTGAACGTCTTCGACCAGCGGCTCCGCCTTTTCGACGATCATGGCAAGAGCCTGGTTTCCGTTAGCGACCTCCTCCCTGACGGCGACTTCGCTGTCAATGAGATCCAGGACAATCCGAACCGTCTCAGGTTCTTCCTCGGGGTGCCCTATCCTGACTTTCTTTACGAAAGGATTGGGCTCAGGCTCAGGCACGCTAATTTCCGCCAGCTCGGGCGAGCCCTGGATATCCAAAACGTAGCGCTCGGGGTCGTGCAGGCGAAAGGTCTTGTAGGCAAGTGGCGCCTTGCCGGTCACCGTCACCCGCACTGGTCCGGTACCGGCAACGGTTATTGAGGCAAGGGGCTCCTGCCCCGTTTGGCTGGGAGCAGCGGAGGCTGCCGGGGCAGTCTGGCTCTGGCCAGCCGGGACGCTTCCGGCTAGCGGCGCCTGACCGGGCCCCACAGGAGCGGGAGCTGTTGGCGGCGCCACCGTGGCGTGGCGGGGTTGGGCTTCGGCGGGAGGCGGTTGCCTTATGGAAAGCGTTCGCGTAGCCAGAGTGGCCGCCGCCGGCAGAATCGGGTGTCGCGCAGCGATCTCCGGGGCACGTGCCGGCCTCTGCTCAGCATCCCCAGGCAACGCCGGGCTGGGGGGCGGCGCCGGCTGAGGGATGGCGCGCGCCTCTTTGCCGACCGCGTTCAGTCCCGGTGGATTAGCCGGGCTCTTGACAGGGGTGCGGTCGGCTCGATCTGCCCACCGGGGCAGACGAGATACCGGCAGAGCCGCATGCGCGCTCATGGCCACGGTAGCAGGAGGCGGCGAGCCGGAGGACGCGGTGGTCGACGCCAAGGTGTCAATCGGCCGTGCCGGCTCGTTCCGGCGGCTTGCTGGAGCAGGCGCACTGCCTGGCCGGGGCGGTGAGGTTGCGCGTTCATCAGGGAGGGGAACGTGCTCCCCTGCC
>DATNRD010000402.1:0-3921 GCA_036703665.1 Candidatus Obscuribacterales bacterium | reverse complement strand
CAGGTGGCTGCCTCGCGGCACGAGGTCACCCGCCAGTGGAATCTCCTGGCCGAGCGGGCTGCCTACGCGGTCGAATCCGTAAGAGCTCAGGCTGCCGCCAAAAGCGTGACGCTCAGTCTGGAGGTTGCCCCCGGCTGGCAGGTGTACGCAAACCAGCAACAGCTGGACCAGGTCCTGCTCAACCTGCTCGAGAACGCCGTCAAATTCACCGCGGCTGGCGGAGTGGTGTGCGTCAGGTCGGGACAGGTGCCCGGCTCATTTTCCGTGAGCGATACCGGCATCGGCATCCCCGAGCATGAGATTCCCAAAATATTCCAGCGTTTCTACCGCATAGACCGCGCCCAGTCGCGCGGAAGCACCGGTCTGGGACTGTCGATCGTCAAGCACATTGCCGACCTGCATGGTGCTAAGATCAACGTCACCTCTGCCGAGGGACGAGGATCCGTGTTTTCCCTGGAGTTCCCCGGACCTTCATGAGCACGACCAGCCGGCGAGTCATGCTCGTCGATGATGACGCTACGATCATCGAGACGCTGGAGTACAACCTCAAGCGGCATGGCTTTGCGCCAGTGTCCTTTCGGTCGGGATCCGAGGCCCTGGCTGGGCTCGACCGGGTCAACCCGGATCTCATCATCCTTGACTGGATGTTGCCGGACATGGTCGGCCCGGAAATCTGCAAGGTGATAAGGACCCGCGCGCTCGATGTGCCGATCTTGATGCTGACGGGACGCTCCAGCCCGGTCGACGTGTCGGAGGGGCTGACCAGCGGTGCCGACGACTATCTATCGAAGCCGTTCAGCGCCATCGAGCTCATGGCGCGCATTCAGGCTCTACTGCGGCGCGCACGGCGCCAGGCGCGCGCTGCGCGCATCGAGCTGGGACCGCTGGTGCTGGACGAGGACGCGCGCACGGTTGTGTGGAACGGCGAGCAAGTAGATCTGTCTCCCAAAGAGTTCGCCCTCCTTAATGTGCTCATGAGGAACGCCGGCAAGGCGCTCTCTACGGAGACTCTCTTGAATGAGGTCTGGGGAGTAGACTTTTCCGGTGACATCAAAACCGTGGCGGTGCACGTGCGCTGGCTGAGGCAGAAACTCGAGAAGGATGCGAAAAATCCCCAGCTGATCGAAACCGTGCAGCGGTTTGGCTACAGGTTGAATGTGCCGGGCGGGCAGGCGGGTGGCGACGCGGGCGGGCTTTTCTAAGAGCCTTTCTTTTCAGGAGTTGTGCCAATAAAGATGGTGAAAACAGAGGCAATCACGCTCATCAAGGAAGATGTCCTGGCTCTCGGGCGCATGGTCGATTGCACCATCGGCGAAATCACGCGCCTGCTGCAGAGGGAGCCAGCAGCTTCGCTTTCGCTGGTGGAGGAGCAGGAGGAGAAAATCAACCAGGCGTGCTACGACATCGAGGAGAAGTGCATGGATCTTCTCCTCGAGCGGGAAGTGCTGAGCGCGCAAGAGATACGGACCTTGCTCGGCGCAACTGTAATCGCGGCTAAATTCGAGCGCATGGCTGACCATGCCAACCGTGTCGGCAGGCTGGCCACCTGGGCGGCCGAGTCCGAGGTCGACATTCCGCCTGAGCTGCCCGAGATGGCCGGAGTGGTGCATCGGATGGTCCAGGAGGTCCTGTTGAGCTTCCTCACCGATTCTGCGGACAAGACGGAAGAGATATTGCAGCGTGACAATCAGGTCGATTACCTGCACGACTTTCTTTCCAAGCGGTTGCTGTCGGAGCTGGGCGAGCGCGAACCAGAGGAGGCGCAGATGCGAGCCCAGTTCTTGTTCGGCGCGCGATTCCTGGAGCGTATGGGCGATGCCTGCTGCTCGATAGCCAAGCGTGTGTACTTCATTGTCACTGGTCAGCGCTTCAAGCAGGAAGCGTAAGTACGAGGTTGCATCCGGTGCCGGTTATTGTTCTTGCGGGTGAGGAAGACTTCGAGCTTTACCGCCGGCTCAAAAGGCTTACGGAGGAGCTGGTCGATCCGGCGTGGGCCGCCTTCAACTACATGAAGCTGGACAAGCCCGATGTTGCTTCCGTGATCGATGCGGCGGCCAGCCTGCCCTTTGGCGCAGGTAAAAAGGTTGTGGTGGTGGACCGCTGCGACTTCTTCACGAAAAAACGCTCGAAAGCAGGGGAAGATGGCGATAAAGCCGCTGCCGGCGCCGACAAGGCCCTCAAGCGCCAGCTGGAGGATCTGGACAAGGCCCTCGAGCAAATCTGCCCGGATACCTACCTTATCTTTGCGTGCCCGCACAACTTCGACAGCACGCTCAGGCTTTCCAAGGTAGTAAGCAAGTACGCAAGGCTGGAGGAGTTTCCAAAAGAGAAATACTGGCCCGGCTCCAGCAACGCCAGGCTGGAGAGCTGGTGCCGCAAGGAGGCGCAACTGCACGGGGCTGTGATCGACGATGCAGCAATTAACTACCTGCTGGAGAGCACGGAGGCGAATCTCCGGCAGGTGGCCTCCGAAATTGCCAAGGCGGCAATCTTCGTGCTGCCGGAAAGGAAAATTACACTGGAGGTCGTCACGACGCTCAGTTCGCATCAGTCACACGTTTTCACGATGCTCGATCAATGGGCGCACGGCAAGCACAAAGATGCGCTGGCAAGCCTGGAGGAACTCCTGGCCAGGCAAAGCGGGCTGCCGGTGCTGGCGGCAATCCACACGATTATCTCCAAGTGGATGCAGCTCAAGGCGCTGGCTGCTGCCGAGGAGTCGCGCCTGCCATACGGGCCGGGTGTGGCGCGGCGCCAGATTCCGCTTGCCGATCTGGCCAGGAAGCTGGCCGGCCCGTTGCATGCCAAACCTTATGCGGTCGAGATGGACTTGAAGCGTGTCCGGGGGCTTTCGCTCGAGCATCTGACGGCCAAAAGAGAGCAGCTGTGCCGGTTGGATTACCTGGTAAAAACCGGGCAGCTCCCGGACAGCCAGGCGCTGACCATATTCCTCACGACCTGACGTGGCGCACAGCACTCAGATAAGCTCTACAATCGATGTGGGCGAGCTGTGTGTGGGGGCGGCCTGCAAAGAGGGTATCTGGCATGAACGAGTCCCAATATGTCATCGATGAAATTACGGGTCGCGACACCTGGCGTATCTTCCGAATCATGGCCGAGATCGTCGAGGGATTCGACACGATGTCCAAGATTGGTCCGGCCGTGTCGATTTTCGGATCGGCGCGCTGCAAGCCCGGCGATGCTGAATACACGCTGGCAGAGAAGCTGGCTTTCGACCTTGCCCAGAGGGGCTTCGCCATTATCACCGGCGGCGGTCCGGGCGTCATGGAAGCGGGGAACAAAGGAGCCAGGGCAGCCGGCGGCACTTCGGTGGGGCTCAATATCCGGCTGCCGATGGAACAGGATGCCAATCCGTTCCAGACTATCTCGCTTGATTTCCGATACTTTTTCATTCGCAAAGTGATGTTCGTCAAGTACGCCATGGCGTTCGTCATCCTGCCGGGCGGCTTCGGCAGCCTCGATGAGCTCTTCGAGGCTCTCACGCTTATGCAGACCAAGCGCATCAAGCGATTTCCGCTCTTTCTGGTCGGTTCGGAGTTCTGGAAGCCGATGGTCGACTGGTTGCGCACGAGCGTCCTTGCGCGCGGCTTGATTTCCGAGAAGGACCTCGAGCTATTCGAACTCGTGGACGACCCTGAAAAGCTGGTGGAGTACATCGCCTGGTGCGAGCGGGAGAAGTGTTACGACTTCGCCGACGACCTGCCGCGCCGCCCCGACGGCTGGCGGCGCCAGGAGTAGGGTGAATCCTGCTTGGAAACCGAATTAAGGAATGTGGTAAAAGTTCGGCTTGATGTAGAGTCCGGCCTATAATCGGGCCTTTAGCGCCTGCGCTGCCGGTGCGTCCCTTGAGCTTGCGCTGCTGGGCCCGGGTGCCCAGGCGTACGTTGCGGGAGGTAGGTT
>DATNRD010000401.1:0-6274 GCA_036703665.1 Candidatus Obscuribacterales bacterium | reverse complement strand
CATGAAGGATCCCCGCCGGCATGTCATGATTGTTGGCAATGTGCAGCCGCACCCGCACGAGTTGTGGCCTGACGGCGTGGGGACCATCCTTGTTTCCAGAGAGCCTTTCTCCGACAAAGATATCAGACTTCTGGGGCAGGTAGCCCGCAGGATGCGGTTCGATGTCGTCCTCACCCCGGACGCTGCCGGCGACCCCACTTTTGCTGCCATCGCCTCTCCGGACAACCGTACATTTCTGGAGAGCTACCCGCTGAACATCACCGCCCCCACGGATGACAAGCCGTACTTCTTTCAGTTGTTGCGCCTGCGCGATATTTTCCAGCGGCAGTTCTGGGAGCAGGGGGTGATGAGCTTCAACCTGAAGGCCGTCGTGGTCCTGGCGGCACTGCTGGCGACAGTCCTCGTCCTTACGGTGCTGTGCATTCTTGTGCCCCTGGCCCTGACAGCGGACAGGGCCGTTCTCAAGGGAGCGGGCGCGCTGCTGGGGTTCTTTGCGGCAATCGGACTGGGTTTTATGCTGATCGAGATTTCCCAAATGCAGCGCTTGATCACATTCCTCGGGCACCCGGTGTATAGCCTCTCTGTCGTGCTTTTTACCCTGCTTATCTCCAGCAGCCTGGGCAGCCTGTCCACTGCTGCCGTGGGGCGATCCGGCCTGGTTGGATCTCCGCTGGCGAGGCTTGTCGGGCTGCTGCTTGCCCTTGTCGTCTTCGGTATGCTGACGCCGTTGGCCGTTGACCTTTGCCGCTCGACTGCTACAGAGGTCCGCATTCTGGTAGCAGTGACGATCCTTTTCCCGCTCGGCTTTTTCATGGGCATGGCGTTCCCAATGGGCATGCAGGTGGCGCAGCGCAAGTCGCCTGCTCTTGGTCCCTGGTTGTGGGGAATAAACGGCGCCACCTCCGTCTGCGCTTCCGTCGCTGCCGTCGCCATTGCGCTCACGTCCGGCATCTCCGCGGCGTTCTGGGCCGGGTCCGCCTGCTACTTGCTGGCGTTTGTGGCCTACCTGGTCGCTTCCCGTTCCCCGCGCACGGAGCAGTAGCAATTGATTGCCGCTGTGAAGCGGTGGGAATTTATGCCGGCGGCAGGAGGGGCTGAACCCCTCCCGTACCTACTTACGATTGCTTTGGCAGCGCCACCGATACCGGTCGGACCACTTTTCCTGGTGATGCTCGATGTATGATGGTGTGACGGCATGCGCACGTGGGGCGGCGATTTTTAGATGACTCTGCACAGCTTTGTCGATCTGGAGGCGTATCCGCTGGAAGGGAGAGCGCTCGACAACGTGGTTGCGTTTACCAGGCTGTTCGGCTATGTCCGCTACTTTCATCCCAGCGACCGGGCTTGCCTCGTCGACTGGGACTGCTTCGCGGTCGAAGGGATCGAGAAGGTCCAGCCCGCCGCCGATGCCGAGAGCCTGACCAGAGCATTGCAGGATCTGTTCTTGCCCATCGCGCCGTCCGCTTGCATACTGGCCGGCGGTCCGGGAAGCCAATCTACGGCAGCGGGGCGTGTAAATAGGCAGCATGATTGGGATGGGCAGAGCGATACGATTCGCTGGCACCACCACGGCTTGTCGCATACGGGTCCATTCAATTTCTTTTTTTCCAGTGATCGAATTGTCTCAGCCGGGAATCCGATTGGAGCCGAAGAAGCAGTCGCGGAGCATCTTCCAGGCGGCCTCTGGTGCCGAATTCCGACAGCCCTTCAAGTAAGGGACCATCAGACTCTGCCGGCTCTGGACGGCCCGCCGCCGGTGGCTCCATCCCAGGGCTTGACCGTGGATCGGCGAGCGACGCGGCTGGGGATCGTGTGCCTGGCCTGGAACGCACTGAGATTCTTCTTCCCGTATGGTGAGGCGGTCGGACTAGACTGGGATGGTCTGCTCGTGGATGCTCTAACGGCCTCAGCGGTCGCCGCCAGGGAGCAGGAGTTTTTCTCCGTGCTGTGCCGCCTGGCAGCACGGTTGCAGGACGGGCATGCTCGTGCCTACCACCCGTCTCACGACGAGTGGAGGAGATTCGCTCCTCCTATCGCCTGGGACATGATTGGTCATACGCTGGTCATAACGCGAGTGCTGCGAACCCATCCCCTTGCCACCGCCGGCGATGCGGACGGTCTTCGGCTGGTGGAGGCAGGGGACATCGTGGTCGAGCTGAATGGAGAGCCGGTCGACAGGGTGCTCGAGAGAGCTTCCAGACACGTATCGGGCTCTACTCCCGAGTACGTGAATTACAGGGCGTTGGAATGGGTTCTAGGCGGTGAGCCAGGCGAGCAGATCACCCTTAGGCTTGATTCGCCAGTCCAAGGAGATCGGACGGCGACGCTGACGCGCTCGCTGCCCATGTGGCAGGCCCCCTTCAAGCGAACGGTGGTGGAGCTGCGACCGGATAAGCTGTGCCAGTTGAGCCGCGGTATATGGTATGTGGATCTGACTCGCATAACGAACGACGACTTCGATAACGCCGTCGGTCTCCTGGAAAGTGCAAACGGCATAGTTTTCGATGTGCGCGGCTATCCGCCGCCTGAGCAGCTGCGTCTGGAATTCCTGGGACACTTCAGCGATACGGTGCTGAGTTCCGCGCACTTTTTGACTCCGGTGCTTACTCATCCGGAAGGGCCGCGGAGAGACTTTCTATGGCAGCACTTGCTCTTTCATCCAAGGCAGCCGCGCTTGCGCGCAAAGTCCGTCTTCATCACGGACGAGAGAGCCGCGAGCTACGCCGAGACGTTGCTCGGGATTGTCCAGCACTACAGAATCGGCACCATAGTCGGCAGAAGAACAGGCGGTTGCAACGGCGCCCCGATCGTCCTCAAGTTGCCCTGCGACTATCAAATTAGCTGGACTGGAATGGTCGTATTGAAGCACGACGGCAGCCGGCACTATGGTGTGGGTATTGCTCCTGATGTGCCGTGCTGCCGGACGATCGAGGCGGTGCGCAGCGGCAGGGACGAGATTCTCGAGCTGGCATTGTGCGAGATCGCGAAGTAAAACGCGGTTGCTTAGAGCCGTTCGTGGTTAGCTGAACAGATTGGCATCGCGAGCAGAGGCTACGAACCAGTTGACGATGCCGGGCATGGCCAGTCCCAGGAAGATGAGGCCTGTCCCGATTGCCACTCTTCTGCCCGGTGTGAGCTGAACCGCAGCGCCCATGAGTTGCGTGACGGTCGCGCGATTGAGCAGTCCGTGCAGGAGTACGGCAAAGCCGGCCAGGCAGCCGCCAACCTCCAGGAGATTGGCAATGATGTTGAGCAGCCCCTCGAGGTTGGCCAGGTTGTTGACGCGTACGGTGCCGGCAGTGTTGATGCCTTGAACAACCGTCAGGTCTCCGGCCTGCGGCCCGATCGTTCCGTTGGTGGCCCCCTGCAGTTGGGTGTCGGAGTCACCGTAGGCCAGGGAATCTCCGTAAACCTGGCTGTTGTGGCTAAAGCGGTGTACCAGGGCGGAACTGACCGGTGTGACCAGACCATAAGCCACGGCGATTTTCATTGCTTCCTCCGGCTTGCGAAGGGCAAGGAGCCTCTGGCACTCCTGGTTGGCGTGCAAGGCGATGAGCTCCCTGGCTGCCTTGTCGGAGACGGCTACCAGGTTTTTGGGCAGGACCGTCACTTGCGAGAGCCCGACAACATAGTCATGGCTGCCTGGCTGCCATCTGGCAAAGAACCGATCGAGATCCGCGGATAGCGAGGCGTCTCGCGCAACGTGAACAAACGGTCCGATCTCCGAGTGGTTTTTGAAGAACTCTACGGTATCGGCGTCCCCGGTATCGAGGGGCAGCTCGTAGAAAGCCGGCGTGGCCGCGTAGGGGGCCATGATGTAAATCTCCCGGTTCAACACCGGCTGAGGTCCGTGAATCCAGAGCACCGCACCGCCTGTGGTTTCACCCGCAAGCTCCGAGGCCTTGACCACGGCCTGCAGATTGTCCTGCCCGCCCACGAAGTGCATGTTGCGTAGCCGCGCGATCCCTCTGGCTAACGGCGCCGGTTCCATGAGCTCCTTGCGCTCCTGAGAGGCGATGACCAGTGATGTCGGTATATGAGCCGGCAGACGCTCGAGCGCCTTGCATAGCTCAGCTTTATACGCTGCCACCGTGACGCTGCCGTCTACGACAACGACCAGGTGCCTGGGTGAAGGCGATGCAATCGGCTGGATCGACTGCCGCACGTACTGGGGCTTGACGGCCTTGATCCTGAGCGGCTCAGTCCGCCCTTCGCCGTTCTTCTCATGGAGCGCTGAGGTCACGGCATTCAGCTGGCTTTGTATGTTCTTGGAGCCGTCGATCATGACCAGCAACTGTTGCGGTGCGGCTGTGTTCGCCGACCCGGCTCGTCTGGCTTCCTCTCGCCTCTCCGCTTCTGCCTGCTCGAGCTCCACGGCCAGTTTGTCGAGGACAGCAATGGTTCCGTTCACAGGGGATCTCGAGGCGGTGACCATCAGGTCGGAGCTGTCCAGTTGCTTTTCCTGAAGGTCGCCGAAGAGAACCCTCTCCCCGACGGCACTGGTCGACTCTTTCAGCCCGGCCATCCCGCTGGATAGCCTCATGCTGGAACGAAGCCTGAGCTGATGCTCGCCGGACAGGCCGAAGTTGCTGGCAATGAACCTGGGCAGGACCAGCGTTGAAGATTTCGGCCCGTCCGGCTTCAAGGGAACGACCATGGTGACCTGGACCTTCATCTCCTCCTCTTGCGGCACAGGATAAGCATGCAGGAGTACCCGGTCGCGCCCCAGGTGGGTGATTATTGCCGGTGACGTGTGGTCTGCATGAACCCAGGATTGAATGTTCCGGAAGTCACCGGTGGCGGCGAACGACGCATCGCGCGGCTCGCCATTGTTCCATACGCGCAGTCCGGTTACGGCCGCTCCTTGCGGTACCTTCAGCTCGGCGCGTACTTCCTGTGGAATGGTCGAGTCGTTCTTGAAGACCATCGTCCAGTTCACCGTGGATGAAAGCGTATCCGGATGGACCGTGCCGTCGATTTTGGAGCGCACGAGAGACAAACCTTCGATTTTCTCGCCGACGACATGGCGGCTCAGGTAGTCGTCAGGCATGGATGACAGATCGTTGTTGTGGCTGTCGCGATAACTGTAGGGCTTGCCTGTGAGTGCAAAGTAGAGCTGGTGCTGGGTGGTGGACTTGACGGGAATGAACAGCCCGGAAAGCCCTGCAGCTCTTTGATCTGCACATTCCATACGCAGCTCGCGTTCCGGATTCAAAGTCCTGAGCCAATCCAAGCCCTGCCGCCGGTCTACGGCCGAGGATGATACGGCCATGCGCTGAGCTATGCGGATGCACCACGGGCGTGCCTCAGCGGCAACAACGGCCACAAGACAGAGCACCGCACCGGTTGCTGCGTAGCCGAGCAGCTGCGCACGCGACTTGGGAAGTTCGCGGGTCAGGCGGATTCGGTGGACGAGGTAAATTCCTGCGCAGGCCGCCATAAACCCTACTGCCGAGATAAAGGCAAAGCCTGTGGCAAACGCCGTGCCGATCTCTGTTAGGAGATCCCCGCTGGCAACGAACAGTGCGGCCGCACAGACGATGTACACGATCAGCGAGGCACCGATCGCGGCACCAAGCGCGATGTCACGCGCACGAGAGAAGCGAATGTTCCCCTTGCAGATGGAAGACCAGACAAGGTAGTTCATGACGGGGATGCTGGAGACAAGCGCAAGCTCCACCAGGGTCTCGAGCGGGTGATTCAAGAGAACAAGAGTCAGCCTCTTGGCCATGGACGAAGCACACAAAGCGATCAGGAATCCCGGCAAGGCGACGCCGAACGTCATCACGGCTATGCCATCCAGACCTTGCCACAGCCCTCTTTCTTGTGGGCCGGCCATGAGTTCGCTTGCCCAGTCGTCGATCGCCGGGTTGCAAGTGCGCTCTGCGTTTGTGGATCTGGCCGAGCCCTGCTTGCTTGCGCCGGACGAGGCCTCGCTTGCCCCGTCTTCGCCTGCAGAGTGGCGTTGAACTGACGACCAGGAATGGGACATGCTGCCATCCGTCCCCTGGCTTTCGTCCCGTTTTGAACCTGTCAGCCGCGAGAGGATAAGTGGTACTCCCCTGCTCTTGCCGTTGTGCGGCTCGCTCGCGTTCTGACGTGCGGTGCCGGATGGCTGGCAAGTGTGCCCTGACCCTTGAGAGACATTTGTGGAACAGGAGCATGCTCCTGAGTATTGAGTATGCGTGCCGTTGTTGTCGGTAGCCGTCGGCGACTCGCCAGGGTCATTCCGTTCTGTCTCATGCATGGTTGTCTCCTCCGCGCAGACTGGCCG
>DATNRD010000400.1:0-3561 GCA_036703665.1 Candidatus Obscuribacterales bacterium | reverse complement strand
CGCAGATCCCTGGGGTTCGCGGGCGTAATCTTCTCCAGCGTCTGGGCCAGCCCGAGACGGGTGTCGGCCACCCTTGGATTGCCGAAGATCGACGCATGATATTTGTCGACAGCACTGGCCAGCTGTTTTCTCTTGGCCAGGTCCGCTGCCAGGGTCAGGTCCTGACGAGCCGACTCGCGCGCCTTGGCCACCAGGGCCAGCCCCCGCTTGGCTCTCTCTTCCCCGCCCGGAAACGTCTGCGCCTTCTTGTATGCCGACTCCGCCTCGTCCAGGGCCTTTATCATAAGAAGCAGATCAGCCACGGCAAACGTCTGCTTGGCGTCGGTTGCGTTGGCAATCACGGTGTTTATCTGGTCCGAGGCATCCTTGAACTTGTTCTGGGCCAGCAACGCCTCGGCATAGGCAAGCCGCTCACCGTCGTTCCTCGGCGTGCCGATAGAGGATAGATCCACCGGCTTGCCGGACAGCGAGCGAAGCTTCGCCTGCGCCAGGCGCAACTCCATGTCGTTCGGGTTGAGCTTGATCGCCTGATCGATCATGCGATCGGCTTCCTCGAACTCATTGGACACCGTGAACGCTCCCGTTGCCTCCTTCTGGGCCTTCAGGTAATAGACGCGCGTCATGCCCTTGAGCGCCCCCGCGTGCCCAGGCACCAGATCCAGCGTGGACTTGTACTCTTTGAGCGCGTCGTCCAGCTTCTCCAGGCGCAGGGACTCGTCGGCTATGCGCAGGTGCAGATCGGGGTTGTTGGGCATCAGCTCTAGTCCCGAGCGCAGCTCGGCAATGGAGAACTCCAGGTCGCCCCGCGCCTCGCGGATGTCGGCAATATGCAGATATGCCTCGGGATTCTCCGGCTTGATGCGGATCGACTCCTGATATTCCTTGATTGCAGCAACCGTGTTGCCCTGCGTTTCGTAGGCTTCTCCCAGCGCCAGCCTGGTCGGCGCGCTGTTCGGATACTGATAGAGAGCGGTGTTCAGTTCCTTTATGGCGTCGTCCACCAGCCCTTGCTTGAGGTACGTCTTGCCCAGACCGAAATGAGCGGTCGAGTTGCCGGAATTTATCTGAATCGCCCGCTTGAAGTTTTCGGCGGCCTCGGCCAGGCTCCCCTGCTGCAGCTTGGTCATTCCAAGTCCGGCATACGCATCGGAATATTGCGGATCGTTTCTGATTGCATCACGGAAGGCATTGGAAGCTTCGTCCAGCCTGCCCTGCTCCCTCAAAACCTGTCCGAGAATATAGGCTGCTTCCGGCATGCCCGGATCGATGGAGAGAGCCTGCCTGCTCTCAGACTCGGCTGCCTTCAACATGTTATCCCGCTGCTTGATGATGGTGGCGGACGACGATTGCAGCCGGTTTAGCAAAACCATTGCCTTTCCGGCATGGGCCATGGCATTGCCTGGCTGCAGCGCCAGAGCCTTGTCGAATTGCTCTTCGGCGCCGTCCAGCTTGAACTGCTTGCCGAGCGCCATGCCCAGCCCGACGATGGCGGGCACGTTCTTGGCGTTTCTATTGATCGCCTGCCTGTAGAGATCGGCGGCATCGGCGTACTTGCCCTTGAGCATGAGCTCATCCGCCATCATGACATCGCGCTCGATTTTGCCCTTGATCAGCTTCTTCTCCTTGGCTGCCAGGAGCGGTTGCGCCGCCATCGCAGGAGTGCTGGCGGACAGAGCCACGGTTCCGGCCAGGGCGAACAAAGCTACGGTCAAAGTTCTCGGTTTCATACGGGAAGATCCTCGCCTTATTTGGCACGCGGCTGTACTGCCAGCGCTGCCGTCATCCAGAAGAGTTCGGTTGTTCCACGAGCGCAACGAAGCACAATACGGCTGCGCATCGTGGCATCTCACCAACCACCGGTCTCTTTTGACAGGTGACGATATCATATGTGATCGGGTTGGTGGCGATCATACTAACAGACGTAAGCAGTTGAAGCCTGAAAGGCACGAAGTAAAGAGGCAAAACCAGTGGCCGGCCATTCGAAGTGGGCAAATATAAAGCGGCGCAAAGCAGTAGTCGACGCAAAAAAGGGCGCCGCATACGCCAAGTTGTCGCGAGAAATCATCGTTGCCGCACGGCTGGGCGGCGGCGATCCAGCAGGTAACTTCCGCCTGCGGCAGGCAATCGAGCGCGCTCGGGCGGAGGGGCTGCCCAACGACAACATCGCCCGAGCCATCGAAAAGGGCGTAGGGTCAGGTGGCGCCGACAACATGGAGGAGCTGACTTACGAAGGCTACGGGCCGGGCGGCGTCGCTGTAATGGCTCGTTGCGCCACGGATAACCGCAACCGAACGGCAGGCGATTTGCGCAGCTACTTTTCCAAACACGGCGGCAATATGGGCGAGACCGGATGCGTGGGCTGGATGTTCAAAGAGCGGGGAGAAGTACGGATCGAGCGCACGGGAGCCCTCGATGAGGACGCTCTGATGATGGCGGCGCTCGATGCAGGCGCCGACGATCTCGACACGACCGACGAGGATGTTGCTGTCGTCATTTGTGACCCAGCAAGGCTAGAGCCGGTGCGTGACGCCATCGAACGGGCAGGTTACGCAGTGTCGTCGGCCGAGGTCACCATGTCGCCTATCTCGACCGTGCAGGTCACCGACCCCGACACGGCCCGCCAGTTGATGAAGCTGCTCGATGCCCTCGAGAATCATGAAGACGTGCAGCAGCTTTACACCAACTTCGATATGGATGCGGAACTGATGCAGGCCTGCATGGTGTAGAGCCACACATTCCTTATATAGGGCATCGTGCCGGCGGATTGTTGACGTAAAACCAGAACACAGGTGCCCGGAAAGCTCAAGGTCCTGCAACAAAAGGTTACCGTAGGACGCGCTCTTGAAAGCACCGGTTGCAAGGAGCTCAAATGTTGCCCCACTGCTGCTTTAGCACGCATCGCCCCGACCCCCATTACGCCAAATCTACGACATTGCATACGAGGCAGACTGCAATTGTTACACACTGTAACCACGGTTGCATGACAACCGGCGATCTTGCATTTTGTTAGCTCGGCCTAATGTGCAGAACTCGCGCCCGGCCACGGGATATATCGATTGGATAGCGGCGGGCCATTTTCTGCCGCGCTGTCAATCCCTTTGGTTTTAAGAAAATCCCAGAATCCCCCTTTCGTTGGCAGGCCGGCAAAAATTCGCCTTGTCAGCAGATCTTTGACGTGCCACCACGGCGTTTGGTAACTTGGCGCCTGCCTCAAAGGTCGCCCTTGGAGCTTCCGGCGACCTTGCTAATCGGAGTGAACTCAGCCGGTTAGAAAGCAAGGAAACTAGATAGGAGTACCGCTGTGAAGCCAACCAATGCCGCACTTCCGATCGTGGCGCTGCTTGCCCTCATGCCTGCGGTAAGTGTGTCTTGTCCCGCCGCAGAAGCCTCTTCGATCCAGGGTGTGAAGCCTGAAATCCAGGCATGCGTGTGGCAGGAAGAAAATGCCGAAGTCGCGTCAGTTTCTCTTAACGGCAAGGAGCTCATCACTTTCCGCTCCGAAGCCGGGGCGGGGGCGGCAGCCGAAAAGGCCGAAGACCTCGCAGCCCAACTCCAGGAGCT
>DATNRD010000399.1:0-11705 GCA_036703665.1 Candidatus Obscuribacterales bacterium | reverse complement strand
AGACTCTCTACCCGAGAATGGGCATGAGAGAGACAATGGGATCACTCGTTCCGCATTTCCCCTGGGCAAGCAAATGGCTGGTGAGCTGCACGACAACGCAGAACAAAGAGCATTCACACCTGCAGGTGCCGAATCGTCGCGCCTGGTCGTAAGCAATGGCGACATGGCAGCCTTCCAGGGAGTCCAGCAAGGTGGCGGTGTGAGCGTGGCTGACCGTGAGCAAGCCATGTTCGGGAACGGGTTTGAGTTCAACCAGGCTAGCAATATTTACGGGAACAAAGACACCGTTGCATGGGACCCCCGGCAGACATACGGTGATGTTCGGCAAGGTGGATTGCGAACCGATGTTGTCCGCATTGCAATGCCTCCAGAAGTCGATGTGCATGCCGCTGTCTACAAAGTAGAGCATCCGTATCGTGGGCAAGAGCAGCAAGAACTGAACAAGGTTCCAGCCAAGAACTGGGACGATGCTTACAAGGCATTCCCCGAACTACAGTCAGTCGCCAAATTGGATCAACAAGACGCTACTCGGCTTATGAAGGCAATCGTCGCAAATGAGCTTGACCACTACGGTCCTGAAGACACTCTCGAAGATAAAGCGGCCAAGGCAGGACAGTCCTGGCTTATTCATAACAGAACACTAGGGTTCAGCCAACAATCTCCAGATGGACTTCGCAACATGGCTCAGATTCTTGAGCAGGACATGAAGGCTGGAAAACGAGAAAACAACCCGTTGAGTCAATATCTCCACATGACAGATCAACAGCTCGCAACAGCTCTTGAAGATCCAAAGCAAGCCCCACTGTTTGTCGCCGCAAATCTAGCCAGCAATGCGCGAATGTACGAGCGACATAACTATCCACTGAATGAACTAACGCTGGGCTATGGCTTTAACCCAGATTTGCCGGATCGGACTGGTAAACTCCAGCATGATTTGTTGCCATCACCAGAGCAACTTGCAAAATCCCAACATGCTGAGAACATCGTAAAATGGCTGAAGAAAATCGGCGACTGAACCCGGATCGGGCTTGGTTACTTGCCTTAATCCTAATCTGCTTGCTTTTCGGACTTTGGCTCGGCGCGGCATACGTGAGCTACGAGCTTCAAGAGCATCCCATTCACGCAATCGATCCAAAAGCACAATATGTCTGGATCGGTGATTTGTTGCCGCGGAATCAATGGGCGGAATCGGCCATTGTAGGTCTGGGTTTTGGACTTGGTTTTAGCTGCTTTGTTGGAGCAATATATCTCATTGCGAAGAAGCCATTCGGAGCGGGTTGGCTTAAGAAAAGTGCCATTGCATCTATCATGATTGGCGTTTCGCCAGCACTTCTATTTGCTACCTGGCTAGGGTACAGCGCCTATCTCGGCGAGATAAGAGACTGGGGAAAAACTCATGACGCGTTTGTCTATTCGCAATACTTGTTCGAATCCCTCAGCCTTCCAGCAATACTTGGCGGCATCATTGCTGCTGTTGTAGCAGTAGTTGCTTTTGCGGTCGCAGCAGTTGTTGCGTTTACAGCCAAGCACATTGCTGCTCGTACTTAATCCTCAAGCCTGAAGGCTTCCGCCTGTGCCTTTAGCCATTTATCCTCTGCTTGCATTACTTCAGCCAGCAGCTTGGCTCGTGTTGTGCCGGTCTTCGTGAATGCTTGGCGCAAAGGACCAGTGAGCCCCTCCTCATCATCTCGGGGAGGAAGGCTTGCAATGACTTCGTTTTGCCATTTCTGGTGCTCCGCAATTTCGGCGCGGGCATTCTTCAAAAACTGTTGAAGTTCAAGAGCTGAGACCGCTGTACGTATCTCTAAATAACCGATCAATCTGAGAGATACTCTCTTCGCTGGTCATTGTCGTATCCATTCAATCCTCCAACCTGAGCGCTTCCGCCTGGGCCTTCAACCATTTTGTCCTCGGCTTGCATAACTTCGGTCAGCAATTTGGCGCGTGTCGTGCCGGTCTTAATGAATGCTTGACGCAACGGGCCGGTAAGTCCTTCCTCGTCATCTCGGGGCGGAAGGCTGGCAATGACTTCGTTTTGCCATTTCTGGTGCTCCGCAATTTCGGCGCGGGCATTCTTCAAAATCTGTTGAAGTTCAAGAGCTGAAACCGCTGTAGGTATCTCTTGAATCCGGGCTATAGCGTCTCCGATCTGCCGAGAACACATCGCAAAGACATCATCTGAGCCGGACACTATTTCAGCGGCCGATTTGTCCTTCATTTCACGAATGAGCATGCTTACTAGACTTCGTGATGCCCAGCGCTCATCTGCCTTCGTTCTTTCTTCTGCCATTAGCTCCTTTCCGCCAACTTATTTTGCCTTTGCCAACAAGGGTAATTCACTAACGATCACGTCCCAGGGCACACTTAAAAGCCCTTCTGCGGTCTCTTCAATCAAGCCGACATAAAGCAGGTCTTTCACGTCAGTATGCACATTCTTGTAGTCACGGTGCAGCTCAGCCGCCAGCTTCCTGATGCTCAAGGGTCCGCCTTCTCTTAGATGCTGAAGCAGTTCAAAGCGCTTGGGCGACAGATATTTGAACAGTGTTGCTGTGTCCGTAAAATGCAACCGGTTAATGGGTTCTTCAGGAGGTAAGCCCTTTTCTGCTCGCTTCCAAGCTCGCACAAAGTCATCCCCGGCTTGCTTGGCGCTGGCTACTCCGACCGCTAGTTTTCTCTGTTGTCTAGCCAAGGCTCTCACCTCTTATCGCTTCGATGTCTTTGAAGAAATCTGCTCTTAGCGTTTCTACGTCTTTGAAATCATAAAGCTCTTCTCGGTCTTCAATGTGCCGATGGTCGCCTTTGCCGTTCTCATTGTCGTATCTCACAAGTGTTTTACCGGGCAATCCGTAATGAAGACGGTACTTGAGACCGTGCGGCTGGTCCTTTGTCTTTTCCGGCAATTCCCACAGAACCATCTCCAAAACGGACCCGTCAGGGAAAGTCACCTTTTCATGAAAGATCAGCTTTGCCTTCATTGGCTAATTATACCATATGGCAAGAAAGCCATCACGCGGAACCCGCTTATTTTAATGCTTTTCCTTGCTTTCTCGCCGGCCGGTCCTCTCGCTTGCTGTTAGATTGCGAGCTGGAGCTCCCATAAGAAAATTGCCGAGGAATAAATGGGGGGGACCCGCGCGAAGCGTGGGGAGGCAGCCGTTTATGCCGCAGGCATTCCGCTAAACCAGCACGCGATAGCGTGCGCCAGTGAGTGACCCCGGAGCTAAAATCGGAGAGAGCGGCGGCGACAACAGGCTTTGTCTGTTGCTTGCCGTTGAGTTGTTCGCCGTCGCTCCGGAGATTTTTAAGCGTAGGGAGTCAAATCACCATAGATGGGAAGCGCGCCTTTGGCGCGTACCTCTTGGCAGCAAAGCTGCTACTTGGTTGTTTTATTCACTTGGTAGATCCACTTAAAGGGGTCTGGAAAACCTTGTAGGACAATGCATTACGGTTGCCAAGCCGGAGTCCAAGTACCCCCCGGCCGGAGTCCAAGTACCGGCTTGACAACAAGTTTCATCAGTCAAAGTACCGGCTTGGCAACGCTGAACCGGAGTCGAAGTACCCTGTTTTAAAGGGCACCGCATACGCACTTTACCGTCATTGTTCTATCCTCCCTTGAGAGTCGTGTCGTGAGCCTATCGTCGTGCTGATCCTGCATGCGTGGTGCCGAGGGCAAGCACAAATGGGCAGTGAACGAGAATGGCATCGTGTGCCCAGGGCACTTGTGTCTCGCCTGGCCGCGCCCGGACGTCATGCGGACTCTTTGACCTTGTCGAGCGCCTTCTGATAGCGCCCGGCGTGGAATTTCTCGACTAGAGCCAGCGCATGAAAGCGCCTGGCTGCCTGTTGGAATATCTCGGCATGCTGCCTGGACTCCTGCGCCTGCTCACGGAATTCCGCGACAGCGGACTGGTCTCCCTCCTCGAGCGCAATGCGCTCGAATTCCGGATACATCTGATTCGTTTCGTACAGCTCGCCTTCAATGGCAATCTCCAGCAGCTTTTCTATGGTCATCTCCTTCTCCGGATAGAGGAGATCGAGATGGGCGAAGGCGTGGCCGGTCTCCTGGTGTGCCGTCTCCTCGAACAATTGCGCTACCTCTTCGTTGCCGAGCTTTCTTGCGACGCGAGCAAAGTAAAGGTACTTGCGGTTTGCCATTGATTCGCCGGCAAAGGCTGACATCAGGTTGTCTTTGGTTCTGTTCGTCTTACTCGTCATTACTGGTGCCTCCATATTGAATTGATTTATGAATATAGGTAGTCAAAGCTTAGATGTTGTCTAAGTAGTCGGCAAAAAATTTTTCAGTGCCCCTTGTCGAGCTCTCCGAAGAAGATAATCTGGTAGCCGTGTACTTTGAACCTTGGATTGAGGTTTTTGGGCAGTTGAGGGACCTCCTGCCAGGGAATGTCGATGATCTCCCCGGTGTTCACGTCGACGAAGTGGTGGTGGCGGTCCAGGTTCGCATCGTACCTGGTCCTGCCCGGTTCGGTAGAGACCTCCTTCACAACGCCGGCCTGGACCAGAGCGTTCAACGTGTTGTAAACCGTGGCCCTGGATAAGGGCACGGGGAGCGCGTTGACCACGGCTTCGAAGACCTGATCGGCAGTCGGATGGCTGTCAGTCCTGAGCAGAAATTCGGTGATTACGACGCGCTGGGGCGTCGGCTTCACGCCATGGGACAGGAGCAGTTCCTCAACTTCGGACGGCATTTGTGGTTCCCTTTCACGGTTCTGAACTTAGAATACTTCTACGGCTGGACTTTGTCAAGCCAATTCGTCCTGTTCTTTCCGGCGCCGCTCCAGGATCGCTTCGCGGGTGCTTCCTAGATCCGGGTCACGATAGGGCACACCTGACCGAGAACGCAACCGCCGCTCCTCATCTTCGTGCAAGGCATACGTTTCCGGGCCGCCCGGGTGCCCTTGCGCCAGGCTAGCCAGCGTACCGCCGCTCTTGCCTCCGACCGCCGCCGTCCGCCAGACGGTGAAGCCGGCCTCGCTGAGGCCCGCCCGGACCGCGGTCGCCGCGCTGTAGGTCAGGACCCTTCCGCAAGAAAGACCCAGCAGCCGCCGGTAGTGGCGGAAAAGGTCAACCGTCCACAGCTCCGGCATGCGTGCCGGAGAAAAGGGATCATGAAACACCAGGTCAAAACGCCCATTGAGCCCAGGCACCAGTGCACGCAGGTCGCCCACCAGCACCTCTAAGGTCACCGTGAGCAGCCCCGTCCTGCCGGTGTTCTCAGCCCTGGCATCGAACCGGCCGCCAGCCCAACCCTGGTTCCCGTGGCAAAGAGCCTTCACGCGAAAAAGCCTCGGGTCGTCGAGGACAGTTGCCGCCCTGTCCAGGATTTCCGCGCTGCGATCGATCGCCACCACCCGTACCGCGCCGGCAGCAATCTCCGATGCCAGGATCTCGGCAATCAAGATCCAGCTGTTGTACCCGAGCCCGAAGCAAGCATCGAGCACAGACAGGGAACCGGTCTGCCTGAGCACCGCCAGAGCGCCGGATGGTTCTACGTAGTTCTTCAGGGCTTCTGTAACTGCACCGGCTCTGTTGTGCAACAGTTCGCCCGTCTCCGGGTCCCTTAAGGACCAGGAACCATCCTCAGTTCGAACCAGCGCTTGCTCCACTCCCATGCGCGGGCAGCAGCTAGACAAGCCTGTCCCGCACGGCCTTGACGGCAGCCTGCGTGCGGTCGCTCACAGCCATCTTGTCCATGATGTGCCGCACGTGCGACTTGACGGTCTCCACGCTGAGGATAAGCTTGGAGGCAATCTCCTGGTTGGTCAGCCCCTCGACGACCAGGCGCAGCACCTCGAGCTCGCGAGAAGACAGCGATACCTTGGGAACATCACGCCCTTCGTCGGCGGCCGCAGCCGGGTTCGTTGCCGCCTCCAGCACGCGCCGGGCAATTTTGGGATCGAGCCAGGCGGCGCCATCGTAGACCGTTTTGATGGCGGTGGATAGCTGCTGGGCATTGACCGTCTTTAAGCAATAACCATGAGCCCCGGCCCGCAAGGCGTCGAAGACGCTTGCATCGCTCTCATGCACCGTAAGCATGACCACTTTTGTCTCGGGCAGCTCAGACTTGATCCGCCGCGTCGCCTCGATTCCGGACATCTGCGGCAGCCCGATGTCCATAATGACGACGTCCGGATTGAGCTCCCGCGCCATGCGAACTGCCGAGGGCCCGTCCGGCGCGTGGCCGACCATTCTGAAACCATGACACTGTGCCAATAAATGCTTCAATGCCGCCAGCGTCACCTGGCTGTCCTCCGCCACAAGGATGGTTATCTTCCTTTCCTCAGCCACGCAACTCCTCCCGCCTCGACTCGCGCTTTTCTCATTGCTTGCCGGCACCAGGCCCAACTTTTTGGCAGCTCCGGCTTAGAGAATGCCGGACAACGACACCCGCTAATGAAGTCCAGCGCATGTTGTGGGTTTCCACTTAAGAAAGCTGCCTGTTGCACCGCACGACCAGGCCTCTCTACCAGCTTAACAGTACCGACCGGCTGTGACAACCGGAGAACTCCCGCGGGCGCAGCGTCCGGTAAATAATGTCACCGAAATCCAGCGGGTGTTGCCCGCACCCATCCACGCCAGCCCGAATACCAGGGCAGCCCCAGCGCACAGCAAAGTCTGTTCGGCAGGGCGGGCTACCCGGGCGGTGTCGGGCACCACTTGTGGTGGCGGACGGCACATCTTATTAGTGGCATGCATCTGCCGAGGCGCCTGCAAGATACGGCTGGCAAATTGCGCTTTGCCGGACAGGGGCGGGGTTTATCCTCGCAGGTACATACTGAACCTTAAATCGCCAGACTATCTACAATGCGCCAGGCGCACGCCTTCTATTGCGAAGCGGTACTGGCTCCGCAGCTTTGCCACCCTCGGCAAAACACGATCAGGCAATTTACATTCCGCTGAGAACTGTTGACACGGCACAGGGGCTGTGAATAATGGAAAGCATGCGTCACTGCCAATACATGCTCGAAGTTACGATCCGCCCGTCGGACCACGGGCAGGGAGTGCCTTTGCGTATGTGTTGACAGCATAGAAGCTAAAGCATAATCACGCGAGCCTCCCGGTACTTGAACGGGAGGCTCGCATTTTTTGCTTACCGATTGAAAGCAGGTGATCGAAATGGAACTAGCAGTGGAGCTCGAAGGATTACGCAAGACCTTCACCGTCACCAGGGGGAAGGGGCTGTCTCGCACGCGCACGGAAGTCGTGGCTGTAGACGGTGTGAGCTTCACTGTTCCCTCGGGACAATCGGTGGCACTCATAGGGCCAAACGGCGCGGGAAAATCCACAACGATAAAAATGCTCACCGGCATTCTCAACCCGACTTCCGGCGAGGCTCGCGTGCTCGGGCTCGTACCCTGGAAGCAGCGCAGCCGGCTGGCCTATCACCTGGGCGCCGTGTTCGGGCAGCGCTCTCAGCTGTGGTATCACCTGCCGCCCGGCGACACGTTCGACCTGCTCGCTCGCATCTACGAGCTGGACCGGGCCGACTACGCCAGGCGCCGGGATATGCTCATCGAGCGCTTCGGGCTGGGTGCGTTTCTCAACACGCAGGTGCGGAAGCTTTCTCTCGGGCAGCGGATGCGCGCGGAGATCGCCGCCAGCCTCCTGCACAAACCGTCGGTCCTCTTCCTCGACGAACCGACGATTGGTCTGGATGTGGTGGCGCGTCAGGAGCTGCGCGACTTGATCCGGCAGTGGAACCGAGAAGAAGGGCTGACGGTGTTCCTCACTAGCCATGATGCCGGAGACATCGAGAGCGTCGCCAGGCGCGTCATCGTGGTGAACCACGGGCGCGTGGTGCTCGACGACAAGGTGTCGACGGTTCGGCGTCGCTATCTCGGATCGAAGGTGCTGAGCGTCAAGTTCCATGAGCGCCCGGCTACCGTCGAGCTGGCCGGCGTGTCGGTGGTGAAGACCAGCGATTACGCGTTGAAACTAGAAGTCGATACACGGATAGCGCCGATCGAACTGGTGATCAACAAGGTCCTGGAGGCCGGCGCCGTGGCGGACATCACCATCGAGGATCCGCCGCTCGAGGAAATCATCGCCCACATATACGCAGCCGGCGCCGCCGGCTCCGCCGCAGAGGAGGTGAGAACGGCATGAGATTCTGGCAAAAGTATCCGGCGGTCGGGCTGGCCTCAGCCAGGTCTAACCTTGCCTACCTGGGCGAGGTGACCAGCCGGGTGATCTTCCTCGGTATCATCCTCTATATATTCCTGCGCCTCTGGAAGGTCACCTTCACGCAGGCGGCTGCCCAGCAGCTGGGCGGCTTCACGCTGGAGCAGATGCTCTGGTACCTGGCCGTTACCGAGTCGATCATGCTCTCGGCTCCGCGAGTCGCGCAGCTTGTCGACGAAGACGTCCGTACAGGGGCGCTTTCGGTTCAGCTGATTCGCCCGATGAGCTATCCGCTCTACCGGCTCTGGACGACGCTGGGTGAGCGCCTCGTGCGCTTCCTGGTCAACAGCGCGGTAGCGGCCGCCGTGGTCTGCCTGCTTGTCGGCCCGATTAAGTGGAGCCTGCCCGGGCTGCTCATCTTCGTGCTCTCTTTGCCGTTGGCGTTCGCGCTCGATTTCCTGGGTAACTTCCTTGTCGGGCTGGGTGCCTTCTGGCTGGAGGACACTACCGGGCTGCTGCTCATCTACTCGCGGGTAACGATGATCATGGGTGGAATGCTCATCCCGCTCGAGCTGCTCCCCGACGCGATAAGAACGGCCTTCCAGACTCTGCCTTTCGCCAGCATGGTGTACGGGCCGGCAAAACTGTTCGTCCACCCGGACGTGCCGACGCTGCTCGACATTCTTGCCAGGCAGAGCGTGGCGGTGCTTGTCTTTGCGCTCGTCATCGCGGCTGTCTACAGGCTGGCAATGCGCAGGGTTTTCGCCAACGGAGGGTAACGTGATGAAACGAATCAGCAGCTATCTGGCTCTGGCTGCCTCGTACTTCCAGCTGAACCTCAAGGCGCAGCTGGAGTACAGGGGCGCATTTCTCTCCCAGGCTCTGGCCATGTTCCTCAACAACATTGCCTGGGTGGCCTTCTGGGGCCTGTTCTTCCACAGGTTCCCGGTGCTGCGCGGCTGGACCATGCACGATTTCATCACGTTATGGGCCGTCGTGGCGGCCGGCTTCGGGCTGGCGCACAGCGTCTTCGGCAACGCGCTGCTGCTGCCGTCGCTCATCGCCAGGGGGCAGCTGGACGCCTGGCTGCTCTATCCGCGCGCCGCGCTGCCCCACCTCCTGCTCGGGCGCATGAGCGCCACTGCTTGCGGCGATGCGGCCTTCGGCTACCTCGTGTATCTTGCCGTGGTGAAACCGGACCTCCAGCACTTTCTTCTCTTTACAGCATTTACCGTGTCGGCTGCCATGGCCTTCGTCGGTTTCAGCGTGCTGACCGGGAGCCTGAGCTTCTACCTGGGCAATGCCGAGGCGTTGAGCGAGCAGTGGCGCTTCGCCATGATAACCTTCAGCACCTATCCGGCCACACTCTTTGAAGGCACGGTCAAGCTTTTGCTGTACACGCTCATTCCCGCTGCCTTCGTCGGCTATCTTCCCGTCGAGGCCTTGAGAAGCCTGTCGGCAGCCGATGCCGCTCTGGCAGTTACCGGATCGGCGGCGATCCTCGTGCTGGGCGCGTGCGTCTTCCACCTCGGACTGACCCGCTACGAGTCCGGCAACCTCATGGAAATGCGGGGCTGAGGCGTAGGGACGCCTAAGCCCCGGCGCCTTGATTATCTGGTTTTAGTCTGACATGGAGGATCTGGTGATGTTAGACTTGGTTAAGTCCGTGCCTGCCAGGCTACGGTCAAGTGTTGTCTGCCTCTGACGGCAATACAGTCTCCGCTGTGCTGGAGCCTTAGTAGCCCTCGTATGTGGATCGTCAAACTCGCTCTGAGTCAGCCGCACACGTTCATTGTGCTGGCTATCTGCATCTTTCTGTTTGGCGGCGTGTCGCTGTCGCAGATGGCCATCGACATCTTCCCCACCATCGATGTCCCTGTGGTCAGCTGCGTGTGGACATACACAGGCATGTCGCCTAAGAACGTCGAGGATCAGATAACCTCCCCCACCGAGCGCGCTCTCACCTCCACGGTAAGCGGCATAGAGCGCATGGAATCCATGTCGCTCAACGGCATGAGCATTATCAAGCTCTTCCTTCACAAGGGCTCGGACATAGGACAAGCAGTGGCTCAGGTGGCATCCACCTCCAATGCGGTATTGAGGCAGCTGCCGCCCAACATGTCGCCGCCGTTTGTCACCCAGTCCTCAGCCACGGATGTTCCCGTGTTGCAGCTCGTCGTCGGCAGCAAGAAGCTCGGCGAAGCCGAGCTCTTCGATGTGGCCAACCAGTTCATCCGCAGCCAGCTGGCGGTAGTCCAGGGCACGACCATTCCCTTCCCCAATGGCGGCAAGTGGCGTGAAGTGACGGTGGATTTGGATCCCAAGGCGCTTCTGGGTTATGGCCTCTCGCCGAATGATGTGGTGAACGCGGTCAATTCTGCCAGTGTGATTGCGCCCAGCGGCACGGCCAAGATGGGCAGGTGCGAGTACGTCATTACTTTGAACAACATGCCCGACGTCATCGACAAGCTGAACAACATACCTATTAAGAACGTCGGCGGCGCCACAGTTTACGTCAAGGACGTCGCCTTCGTCCACGACGGTTACCAGCCGCAGCTCAACATCGTCAATCTCGAGGGGCATCGCGCCGTGATTATGAACATATTGAAAAGCGGCGCGGCATCGACGCTGGCGGTAGTGGAACGAATCAAGTCCATCCTGCCCAGGGTAAGAGGCACGGTGCCGGCTTCGGTGACGGTGGATGTCCTTACGGATCAATCCAAGTTCGTCCGCGAGTGCGTGGCGGAGGTATTTCAGGAGGCGGTGACGGCAGCCGGGTTGACGGCCATATTCATGCTTGCCATTCTCGGCAGCTGGCGCAGCACGCTTATTGTCGTGACCTCCATACCGCTGGCCATGTTCTGCTCGATCATCGGGCTGCACCTAACCGGCAACACCATCAACTCCATGACGCTGGGCGGGCTGGCGCTTGCTGTCGGCATGCTGGTCGACGATGCCACGGTGGAAATTGAAAACGTGCACAGGCAGCTGGATATGGGCAAGCACATCGTCCAGGCAATTCTCGATGGCGCGCAGGAGGTGGCGCTGCCGGCGTTTGTTTCCACCATCTCCATCTGCATCGTCTTTCTCCCTGTTTTTCTGCTGTCGGAACCGGCCAGATCTCTGTTCATCCCGCTGGCTCTGGCTGTGACGTTCGCCATGCTTGCTTCCTACGGGCTTTCCCGCACAATCGTGCCGCTTATGTCCAAGCACCTTTTTGTCGCCGAGGAGCACGTGGCCGGGGAGGAACACCCGCATGAGGAGAAGCCGCCGGGATTTTTCAGGCGCATTCATCTTGCCATCGATCACCACTTCAACAAGATGCGCGACCTGTACCACGCCGGGCTCAACTGGGCGCTGGCCAATCGTGGCTTGACGGCCGGCCTTTTTCTAGGGTTTTACGCCTTTTCCCTCTGCATGCTCCCCTTTGTCGGCAGGGATTTCTTTCCGCTTATCGACGCAGGGCAGTTGCGATTGCACTTGAACGTACCGGCAGGCACCCGTGTGGAGGAAACCGAGCGGGTTTTTCGGCGCGTCGAAAACGAGATTCGCAGAATCATTCCCGC
>DATNRD010000398.1:0-4903 GCA_036703665.1 Candidatus Obscuribacterales bacterium | reverse complement strand
ACGCTTGGGACCTCACAAGGTCTGTATACCCAGGGAGGAAGATTATGACACTTGGAAACCGAAATCAAGCTACGGCACCGTAAAAACCGACGTACTGATACATTAACTGTTCCGTATCGACTGAACGCCAGGGGTCCATTCAGGCAGAAGATGAAGGTTTGGATCCGTCACATCCGTCACAAGTGTCACGATGCCCATCAGATGAGGCGTTTCGGCGTGACGGATGGGGCGCCGATCCGTCACCGATCTGTCACCGATCTGTCACCACCAAAAGGCAAACCCAGCTTGATTTGTGACGGATGTGACAGTTGTGACGGATTGCTGACCCTTCTTTCTAATCGAATTACCCGCCGAGTGTTTTCTCTCTCCCTGGAAAGCTCTATCCCCACTTCGCGAAGGGCCGGGGCAAGGCGCCTGAGTTGGTTAGAGAGGGCCTTAGTGGTTGTGGGAAGGGTCCGGCTACGCTTCGCCTCCTCAGTAGCACGTTCGTTGATTAAGCACAGCAGCTCATTTGGTGTGCCCTCAAACGGAAGCTCTAACCGGCGAATCACCTGGGCGAGGGAGGACGCTTCAAGCCCTATCTCCAGTGCATCGCGCCGGTTTCCTGTGTAAGCATCCATAAACTGCCCAGGCTGCATTCCCAGAGCGGTTTCACAGGCAGTCGCCCAGAGCGCGAAGTCGGCCATCCTCGGTAAACGATCAAGCTGGACATCCGGCAGGTTGGTGAGCCCGGCACTGACTGCCGAGAGTAGTTTACCCAAAACCCTCGGGCGAACGGCATCAAGCTTCGTGTTGATTTCCGCTTCTGTCCGCCGGCGGTTCTCGGGAATTGTCGGAAGATTGATAATTACGGCGCGGTCCAAAAGGTCACCCCGGGTAGCCAGATCGTCAATACCATTGATTAACACTGGCCGCTGAACCATGAATAGGATCTCTTCAGCGTCCGAGTACAGCTCTCTATAAGAATTGCCCCCGCCGGTGGACAGCCTGCAAATCGCATCGCTCAAATCGCCGGAGATGCCGGACAGGTTATCGAGACCACTAGCCAGGCATTGCTTGCGGAAATCAGAAGGTCTCGCTCCTCTTTCGGTTGGCTCCTGAGTGGCGATCTGGACGGGTCAATAAGGGATCGGACTACCCGGCATAGAAAGCTCTTACCTGAGCCCTGTTCCGCGATGATGACCACGACCGGATAAGGACCGACAGCCCGAAACATTGCTACCATCGAAGCGAGCAATAGACGCCAGGAGCTATCGTCCGGGACATTTAATAGTTCTCTGAGGTCACCGAGATCCGCATTGCTGCCCTGCTCGGGCGTGGGCAGCGGCAACATGCCCCGATGGCGAATGAATTTGACCGGCGGGTGGTCCACGATCCGCCAGCCGGTGGCGTCTATCTCCACCACTTGCCATTGATCATTGCACAGATCCAGGTACATCTTGCCGTCTAGCTCAGCGATCCTCGTCGCTGGCTTGTGCTCGGGTCCGTCAAACTGCGCCGCTGCCTCCAATAAGCGCAGGGCATCTTCTTGCGCCTGGGAGTTGGGCGCGCTGGTGAATCTGCCATAAAACTGCCTTAGCAGCCAGCTCCTAAAGCCCTGTGAACGGATTTTATAGTGCTCTCGGTGGCCGTTTACTGCGACCGTGGCGTAGCCGGTAGCGTCGGTGTCGTGCCAGAGACTGGCGCCAGAAGCGCATTCTATCAGCAGGTCACGCTGGCTCGTGCGTTCGCGCCTGGGTTGATCGCGGTCAGTCTCGTCCTCTCGAGATTCGTCCTGTAGCGGTCGTGTAGCAGCCTGCCGTTTCCCAGAGTCTGCGGGGCGCGTGGGTTTGCCCGACCTGCTGCGCTTGCTACGCGTGTTACCCGGCCGGTCGCTATCGTCCACAAAGTCGGGGGTCTGTGCGACCAGATCTGAGCTCAATTTACCCATGGCTCACTCCTACGAAATCATCAGCCCAGTCCGTTCCTGCGACGTCCGGGATTAGCACCTTGACCCTCTTCCCTTCCGCCGCTAACCGTCTTGCTAGCTTTTGAGCGGACCTCTGTCCGTCGCCACTCACATCGTTGTCTCCAAAGACGACCACTTCGCGCACCGTTGATGGCACCACTACCTTCTCCAAAAGAACTCGGTTGCCGGCTGCCCACACCGGTAACCCGGTGGCAAGATGGCATGCCAGAGCAGTTTCTATGCCCTCCGCCACGCCCAAAACCCTGTCAGCCTCGAAGAGACGAATAGCCCCGCCGGTGGTGGCGCCGTCGAACACGGCCTTGGTGAACTTCTTCACTTTCGGAACGGGTGCTTTCTGGCCTTCCCATGTCAAGTACGTTCGATGGAGCGCCACCAGCTCTCCGGTGGCGCTGACCACCCGCGCGAGCATGGCGGGGAATCGTCCGCCGTCTGTACCATCGTCATTCGTGTACCTGAGCCGCTTATGCAGCCGTAGGACCAGTGGGACCGTCGTCAAAGGCAGTCGGCGCGCGGAGGTGAGATACTGATGCGCTGGGTCCCGTGGCTTGATAGGCTGGGCCTCCTGCCAGCGGCTATCCAGGTAAGCCTTGATGTCTAGGTCGGGCTCCTGGCATACCGACGCGGGCCCTGGCAACTGCACAGCCTTCCCCGAGCGCAAGCCGGCAATACTGCGGACTGTGTCGAACACAGCACGCCAATCGCATCCCGATTGGCAATAGCACAGGAGTTTCCCGTCGCCCGATCGAGAGAGTGATAGGCTGTCTGCCGACCGTCCCATGTGCACTGGGCACCGTACACGGTAGCTGTTACCGGATAGCCGAGCTCGACAGCTTGTATGCCGAGCCACCGCCTCAGCGATAGCCTCTAGCGACAATAACGACGCTGTGTTATAGTCCATGTCGACACCATTTCTAGCTTCCAAGCCGCTCTTCGCCGGGAGCGGCTTTCAGCTTTTGGATGTCGCCTGGGCTGCAGTCGGGGGACGCGAGATGCCCCGCGCGTACGTCTCGGCAATGCTGTCGACAGCCCGACTCTTGAGCCAGGCGTCGAGATCCGCCTTGGCGTAGCGCACGAGCTTTCCGACCTTATAGAAACGGGGGCCGTCACCGCGTAAGCGCAAGTGCTCCAGCGTGGTCGACTTCAACCCGAGGAATTCTGCTGCCTCAGGGGTGCGCATTGTTGGGCGCTCGTCGTCATCGAGAAATTTGGGCGTTGGTGTCGCGGGTGGTGATACCTTCATCTTTCTTTCCTTTATTAGTCGCCAACCACTCTTCGCGATACACCGTCATAAAGCACGATAACACCTCGGACTAACGAATACAAGAAAATTGTGCCTCTACCAGTAGTGGCACGCTGTCTCCGAAATCGTCACCGTTTGGGCCTTCTTGAGCCACGCCCCTTGGCATATTGTGATTCCCTCCTGCGCGGCATTCCGCGTCGGAGGCAGTGCGCGCCCGTTCCCGTAACTTCCGTGCAATGCCGGAATAGATTTGGACTACGAGGTCAGCACCTGCTCCTGTGGACTCGTCCTCGGCCTCCCACCGCCCATGCTCGCGCTCCTTTCTGTGTCTATCACCTGGATTGGGCCACTGGCTCTCGCGCCTTGCTCGCCTCGGCATACCGGGCGAACAGTGCTTCACTGACAGCTCTCTCGAGATGTGGCTCTAGGGTTACGTAATGGTATGTGTCGGGCAGCCCTTGCTTTGACCGTTGATGCTCTGCGGGCATGCTGACAAACGGATCGGCACCCACCGGCTCGTGAACCCGGACGCTGCGAATTGTGCCGAAACCCCTGATCGTGACCGCTGCGCTTGCACGCACATCGCCGCTCCACGCCAGATGGAAGGACTCGATCTCTACAAGCCGGCTCTCCGAGTTCGGATGCACCAGGCGGCTCCGAAGCCAATCCAGAACGTCTACTCGCCGATACCTCACGGAACGACCAACACGGAAGTAGGCGGGGCCGCAACCGCGCTGCCGCAAGCGCATCATGTGCTTTGCCGAGCAGCCCGCAAGGCGTGCAGCGGATGCAGTATCGAGTACTTCGTCTAAGACTTCCACATATCGACTGCTTGTCATGCATGAGCCCTCTAGTCTGTGACACAGGACCAGTGTGACCCAGCAGGGCGCCATAGTCCTGGAAACCCTCGAAACGGGCGGCCACTGGACCTTTGCGCCCAGCCTGGCGCCCAAAATTCCGCGAATTCCCCTCCGCCGGCGGAACTCGCGGGCAACGCCCAGGACCTGGTCGCCGGCGAGCTCGTCGACCAACTCAAACCCGCACCCCGAGCCAATCGGCAAAGTGATATCGCCGGTGGTGGCGGCTCTCCGTTGTTGAGTGTGAGTACCCCAGATACTGGCGAATTCGCCGGAAGAAAGACTCAGGGAGCGGGCTGCGCGCTAATAGGCAAAACACGATCTACACAGAATCCCGGTATGGGGGCGCGCGAGGACCCCCGGCCTGGGGGGTGCCCCGGGGGCTCGCCGGGCGCGTCCGGTGTGCTGGCGCAGTGCCAGCAGTTCGGCTCCTTGCCTGCCAGGGCGTGGGCGCACCACGCAAGGCAACCTCACCACCACCGGTGGCGTTTGACAACTGCGCCCACGTCGCGGGTAGGAGACCGGATTTTCGCCTTCCGGTCTACGGGGGGTCTACATGGTCCTAGTCTTAAGCCTGGAAACCCTCTCGGGACGACAGGATTTGAACCTGCGACCTACTGCTCCCAAAGCAGCCGCGCTACCAAGCTGCGCCACGTCCCGGCGGATGGATGACATTTAATATAGCATGGGCGCAAGGAGGCGCAGAGAGCGGAACGCCCGCGCGCCGTCGCGCACAGTAGCGGGCGGGACACCCGCGCCCCCACGAGGCATCCGGCGTTACCGCAGCTTCACGGTTTCAAAGGTATCTTCCCGGAAAGTGCGGTAAATTCATGGCGG
>DATNRD010000397.1:0-4235 GCA_036703665.1 Candidatus Obscuribacterales bacterium | reverse complement strand
TGGGCTCCTTGCTGTTGCCGTAGGGATGAATGACAGCACCGGTGGATGACCGCCCACCGATGTCGCCCAGCACATTGAGGTCGTAGTTGGGTCTTTCCTTGGCATAGACGGATTCGTCGAGCAACTCGCCGTTGATGAATACACCCACGCCCTTCTGCACCCTTATGTGATCGCCGGGCAGCCCGATGACGCGTTTTATGAAAGCCGGCTCGTAGGGAAGGAACGGCAGGCCGGTGAGCCGGCCCAGAAGCGGTCCCGGTGCGTTGCTCAAGTCTCTGCCGCCCATCTCTATGGGCGGCGGGTAGAAGACAAGAATGTCGCCACGCTTGATTGGCTTGCCCAGGTGCCCGGAGACCTTCTCCACCAGCAAGCGGTCGTTTATCTGCAAGGTGGGCTCCATGGAACTGGACGGAATATATCTAGCTTCAGCCAGCGCCCAGCGTATGACGATGAGCAGAACTAGCGTCACGACCACCAGTTCGACCATCTCGCGGATAAAGCCGATGATGCCGGCTTTGCGCTTCGCCTTGCCGGCATCGACCGTGGCAACCTTTTTTTCCGTGTCGACGCCGGCTCCCGCCTGTTCGTCGCGGGTAGGGGTGACGGGTTCTTTGGGTTCCATCTAAAGGCTCCTGGCCTTGAACTTTACGTGGTAATCCATCAAATTATACCGGCTTGCCGGCGCGCGGTGGCTTACGGCTCTTACGCCTTGACGCGTTCGGGTTCGGCGACGGCGTTGCGGGCCGGTGCCAGCACCGCGGCCAGCTCGCCGGCGTAGTCGTCCAGTTCGGCGGGGCTGTTCATCTCGGTGACGCTCACCAGGATGGAGTTTTTCATATCGGGATAGAACCGCGCAAGCGCCAGCCCGCCCAGGATGCCGCGCTGGGCCAGCACCTCCAGAAGCTGTGTGGCAGGCTCGGGGGTGTCGATGACGAACTCGTTGAAGTACGGCTCGGCAAAGCGCAATTTCACGCCGGGTATGGCGGCGAGCGCTTCCGCCAGCGCGTGGGCGCGCCTGACGCTCACCTCGGCCACCTCGCGCAGCCCGGCCGGTCCCATGAGAGTCAGATAGACCAGCATGCTCAGCGCGTTCAGTGCCTGATTGGTGCAGATGTTGGAGGTGGCCTTGGCCCTGCGAATGTGTTGCTCGCGGGTCTGCAGCGTAAGGGTAAAGGCTCGCTGCCCGCGATTGTCCACGGTCATGCCCGCCAGGCGACCGGGCAGCTGCCGGACAAAGCGTTGCCTGGTGGCCATGAAACCTGCCGAAGGACCGCCAAACGACAGGAAGTTGCCGCAGGGCTGGGCGTCGCCTACGACGATGTCGGCACCGAACTGGCCGGGCGGCGCAAGCAGCCCCAGCGAGATCGGCTCGGCAACCACGATCAATAGGGCGCCATCCTTGTGAGCGCTCGCTTCGATCTGCCCGAGGTCTTCCAGGCAGCCGAAATAGTTGGGGTGCTGCACCACGACCGCCGCGCAATCGGGGCCGGCCTCGATTTGCCCTGTGGTGCCGCCCCTGCATTCCACGGTGTCGACAACGAGGTCGCAGGAGTTCGCGTACGTTTGCGTCACCATCCTGTACTCGGGGTTGACCGCAGAACTGACAAGGATACGTTTGCGTCCGGTCAGACGGCAGGCCATCAAGGCCGCTTCCGCGCAGGCCGTGGGCCCGTCGTACATGGACGCGTTGGCTACCTCCATGCCGGTGATGAGGCAAATGGCTGTCTGGAACTCGTATATAGCCTGCAGGCTGCCCTGGCTGACCTCGGGCTGATAGGGGGTATAGGCCGTGGCGAACTCGGATCGGTTCACGATGACCGGCAGTGCCGCGGGCACGAAGCGGCGGTAAGAGCCTGCTCCCAGAAAGCTCTTCTGGTGCGATGCCGGTTTGTTCTTCTCGGCCAGCGAGGCAAGGTAATCCGTGAGCTCCAGCTCGCTTTTGCCCTCGGGAATGTTCAGGGTGCCGGCCCGTACGGCAGCGGGGATCTGCTCGATCAGCTCCTCGAAGGTGCGCACGCCGATGGCGCGGAGCATCTCCTCACGCTCCTTGTCGGTGTGCGGCAGATATGGGAACGCCTTGCTTTTGCTTTCAGTCATCGGCTTGTCCTGCCCGGCAGCCCGATTGCGGGCTGCCGCTCTGTCGGAACTCAAGGGTGCCCCACGCGAGCGCACCGAGAGTTAAGTTTAGCCCCTTGCACGGTCAACTACGAGGCAACTCGTAGGCCAATTCCGCGCCGCTATCTAAAAAGCTGCTCAGCTGCCAGAGATGCCGCGCTTGCCGAATCAAACCCGTCGCAAGCGCTCCCAGGCATGTCAGGGGCGCCTTTACATGCGCCCCGGCCCGGTGCTTAATCGCTCCGGTGCCTGGCAAGTCCCGCCACTTCGGCGGTGCTCTTGCCTGGCTCATTGCCGGTTCAAACTAAAGCAAGCCGGCGCTGCGCTAAGATTCCTGCATGAAGGTTATTGTCGGACTGGGAAACCCTGGAGTGCAATATTCTGCCACCCGCCACAATGCCGGCTTCAGGGTGGTGGACAAGCTCGCCACCGAAGCCGGTGCCTCTTTTGCTGGCAAGCGCGGTCTGATGAGCGAGGTTGCCAGAACCGCCTTAGGCGGGCAGGACGCGCTGTTGGTCAAGCCGATGACCTACATGAACCTCTCCGGGCAGGCGGTGCTGGCTGTGCTTCAGTGGTACAAGATCGACCTCGATGAGCTGCTTGTCGTGCACGATGACGTCGCGCTGCCCCTTGGCAGGATCAGGTTTCAGAGGCACGGCGGGGCCGGCGGACAACATGGCGTCGAGTCGGTTATCGAATGCCTCGGGGGCGCCAGGCAGTTCGACCGTCTGAAAATCGGCGTCGGCCCCGATCCAGGCGGCAGCGAGCGAGCAGACTACGTGCTTTCGCCCGTGCTTCCCGCAGAGCGGGAGCTCTTCGAGCGCTGCCTTTGCCTGGCAGCCGAAGCCGTCGCGTTCTGGTGCCTGCGGGGATCGGCGGAAGCCATGAACAAATACAACGGCATCGACCTGCGCGACGAGGAGCCAGCGGAAAAGGCCTCAGATTGAACCTTTGTGCCCGGGTGTTCTTTTAAATACTCAGGAGGACAGGTGTCATCCTCTGAGGAGCCACACCCAGATGTCATCCTCTGAGGAGCCACACCCAGATGTCATCCTCCGAGGAGCCACACCCAGATGTCATCCTGAGGAGCGAAGCGACGAAGGATCTAACCATGAACACGTATTACGTATACATCCTGACCAATAAGTCCCAAACGCTGTACGTGGGAGTCACGAGCGATTTGGAACGCCGGATCCGCCAACACAAGAGCAGGCTCGTCCCTGGCTTCACAGCAAAGTACAACATTACCCGGCTTGTCCACTACGAAGAGTTCACTTCCGTTCACGACGCAATCGCCCGCGAAAAGCAAATCAAGGGGTGGCTTCGCGCCAAGAAGATTGCGCTTATTGAGGAAGCGAATCCCGGCTGGAATGATCTGGCTAGCGCGTGGTCGTGACGAGATTCTTCGCTCCCTGCGGTCGCTCAGAATGACAATCGTGGCGCGCCTCTTCTGGATTAGCTGCTCGTCCAGCGCGAGCGCTGCCTGCGGTCGCTCAGAATGACAATCGTGGCTCGCCTATTCTGGATTAGCTGCTCGTCCAGCGCGAGCGCTCCCTGCGGTCGCTCAGAATGACAATCGTGGCGCGGGGGGATATCGTTCATCACCGGCGGTGTCACGGGGGCGCTGTTTCGATCGTTGCCGAGCGGCAGCGCGTCGGCGTTACGCTTTGTATCAAATGAGAAGTCCCTGGAAAGGCTGATCCGGCGGCGTTGCCATAATCATTAAGTTGCTGTTTAACGACTCTGGAAAGCACGAGTGGCCGGTTGTAAGTACCATACAATTTCTTCTTGATTGCTTGATGCCGGTAGCCAAGCGGAGTAGTTCATGTTGATTGACAGAATCCTGAGTGACAAGGAAGGAAGCGCCAGTCGCAACTTCATTGTGTCAGCACTCTTTTGGTCCGTCTTAGGCATGGGAGCCGGACTGATGGGCGGCCTCGAGTTTTCGATGCCCGACCTGGTGCATAACGTCCCGCAACTGGCCATGCCCCACCTGCGAATGTTTCACGTCAACGCCGTGACAATCGGCTGGCTGTCGATGGGATATGTGGGCTCAATGTTCTACATGGTGCCGGCGCTGACCAAGACCAGGTTGTGGAGCGAAAGGCTTGGCAACCTGG
>DATNRD010000396.1:0-2978 GCA_036703665.1 Candidatus Obscuribacterales bacterium | reverse complement strand
GGGGCAGCAAATAAAGATAGGTGAGAGCGATACCCGTGCAGGCCGCCAACCCCACCAGCCACAAGCCGCCGACGGCGAACAACCCTCCAGCAGCCACTTCAAAGAGCCACTGGTAGGTGACGAAACGGCAGCCTGTACACGTCCAGCTAAAGATATCGTGCGTGGGAAGGCAGCCCTTAAAGATGATGTACTCACCCGTGCGCACGATCCAGCCCGTATCAGACGACTGGAGAACGCGCCAGACATTGGTGCCAAAGGCGATGATGGCCGCCCATAACGCAGACAGGCTCAGCAGCATCCATAAAAACTGATAAAGCAATGGCTTAGGCCGCCTTAGTCTGCGGCCTCGGGTAGAGCTTGAGGATTCGATACTGCGTGTCGCGTTGGGCCGCATCTCGACCGGCTGCGTGGATGCAGTCAATCATGTGCGCCATGGTCACCTGGTGGTAGGTGCCGGCTGCCGAGACGACATTTTCTTCCAGCATCGTGCCGCCGAAGTCGTTTGCCCCGAAACTGAAGGCGGTCTGGCCGAGCCCGGCGCCCTGCGTCACCCAGGACGTCTGGATGTTGGCGATGTTGTCCAGCATCAAGCGGGAGATTGCCACCATCCTTAGATATTCGACAGCCGTCGTCTGCCTCTTGACCTTCCTGGCCAGCGGCGTCGAGCCGGGCTGGAACGACCAGGTGATAAAGGCGGTGAAGCCGCCCGTGCGGTCTTGCACCGCTCGCACCTTGACCAGGTGCTCGAGGCGGTCCTCGAGGGTCTCCACCGAGCCGTACATCATGGTGGCGGTGGTTTTCAAGCCCATGCGCTGGGCGGTTTCCATTACTTCCAGCCAGCGCGCAGCCGGCATCTTGAGAGGACTTATCTGCTGCTTGACCGAGTCGGTCAGGATCTCTGCTCCACCGCCCGGGATAGATGAGAGCCCGGCAGCAACCAGGCGCTCGAGCGCTTCCGTGAGCGGAATTCCGCTGACGCGCGTGATGTGATCGATCTCCGACGGCGACAGCGCGTGCAGGGTGAGATCCGGAAAGTCGGCCCGGATGCGTGCCAGGAGCTCCTCGTAGTACTCGATTCCCAGCTCGGGGTTGTGTCCGCCCTGCAGCAGCAGCTGCGTGCCGCCGATGCTGACCAGCTCGTCAATCTTTGCCTTTATCGTCTCGTACGGCAGCACATAGCCCTTTTTCGAGCCCGGCGGGGCATAGAAAGCGCAGAAAGAGCAGTAGGCATCGCAGACGTTCGTGTAGTTGACGTTGCGGTCGATGACGAAGGTAATCGGCTGGCTGTCCGGGTGAAAACGGCGGCGTGCCTCATTGGCTGCCCAACCCAGGTCGATGAGCGGCGCTTGCTTGAGAAGCAGGAGCCCTTCCTCGAAACTGAGCCGGCGGCCCTGCGCGGCTGATTGCAGCAAGTTTTTGACGTTCATGGCTGGTCCATTATCGTGTGCCGGGCGGCATACTAACAAGCGGTTAAATTAAGCTTTTCTGTCCAGTCAGGCAAGAGCCTGCCGGGCCCCCAAAAATAAAATAAGATATGGATTGATCCTCTCTCGGGACGGAAAGTTTCTGCAGCCAGGAAGTACATCCGTTGGTCAAATACAAGGACTACTATCAAACCCTCGGTGTCTCCAGAAGCGCCACGGACAAGGAGATCAAAGCCGCTTACCGCAAGCTGGCCAGGCAGTACCACCCGGACGCCAACCCGGGCAACAAGCAGGCCGAGGAGAAGTTCAAGGAGATAACCGAGGCTTACGAGGTTCTCAAGGATGCCGAGAAGCGGCGCCGATATGACATGCTGGGCTCCAACTGGAAAGCTGGAGCAGAGTTCCGCCCGCCTCCCGATTTCAGCGGCTTCGGCTTCGATTTCGGCGACCTGGGCGGCTTCGGCAAGGGAGGCTTCGGGCGCGGGGGCGGCTCGGCCTTTTCCGACTTTTTCGAGATGCTCTTCGGGCAGGGCTTCACCGGGCAGGGAGCGCCGGGCGCCGCCGCCGGACGGTCGATGAAAGGGCAGGACCAGGAGGCGGAAATCGAGCTGTCGGTAGAAGAGCTGGCCCGGGGAACTACCAAGAACATACAGATAAGCGCACCGGGCTTGAAACCCAAAACGCTGGAAGTGAAGATTCCAGCTGGCTTGCGCTCCGGCAAGAAGGTGCGAGTGCCGGGCGAAGGGGGCGTCGGCATGAGCGGCGGCGGGCGCGGCGATCTCTTCCTGCGCGTCAAGGTAAAGCCGCATGCGCAGTACGTCGTGGATGGCGACAACCTCATCTCGGAGCTGGCCATAACCCCGGCCACAGCTGTTTTGGGTGGCGAGGCGACGGTGCCCACGCTGGACGGTTCCGTCAAGATCGTTATTCCGCCCGGCTCGCAGAGCGGGCGCATGCTGCGCTTGCGGGGCAAGGGGCTGCCCCGATACAAGCAGGACGGTCGCGGCGATCATCTGGTCAAATTGAAGATTGCCATCCCCAGCCAGCTGAGCAGCCAGGAGCGGTCTTTGTACGAGCAACTGGCCAGACTGGAGGCCGAGCGGGCCGGCCTCTGATGCCAGGCGGCTGCTTTTCCAAGTGCCAGCCTAGAGCTTTTCTTCCTTCAGTTTTTCTCTGGCGGTTTCGAGCTTGACCGACAGCATAAACTCGTTCAACGCCAGGTTGTCTTCGCCCAACTTCTCCAGGACCAGAGCCAGGCTGCGCCGGATATCGGGGTCTGAGGGTGCGCGTTTGCGTGCTTCCAGCAGGCGCGTCTTGGCCTCGGGATAGCGCTCCGTATAAAGATAGATGCGGGCCAACATGACCTTGGCGGTTACGTCGTCGGGCCTGTTGCGCAGCTCCTGGTCGAAGTAGGACTCGGCTTTCAGCAGGCTGCCGTGCACGGCCTGGACCTGCTTGAGATCAGGCGGCAGTCCCTGGTGTAATTTCTCCAGGGCCGATCCCATGACGAACTCCTCGAACCCCTGGCGGAACTGGCCGGCTCGAGCCAGGGCT
>DATNRD010000395.1:0-6453 GCA_036703665.1 Candidatus Obscuribacterales bacterium | reverse complement strand
TAGCAGAAGTTGGCGGTCATCGGCAGTTGCGCCCTGCACTCGGAGCAGCGCTTCATCTTGGGCATGACTCGCATCGGCTGTCGCTCGCCGCACCAGATGCAGAACTTGTCGGTGGCCCTTACATTTGACCCGCAGGCCGGGCAGGTAGGTCCGCCCCGGCGGCCGCTTTCGACAGCTGCGCCGGCTTCAGCCGCCGGCGCAGCTGGTGACGACTCGCCCGCCGGCTCGCCATTCCCTGACACGGCGACAGGCGCCTGCGACACCTTGGCAACTTCCGCTTCGACCTCCTCTTCAGTTATCTCTTCGGACAGTTCCTCCTCCTCTTCCTGGACCGGTGCCGCCTCGGGCGCCCCGGGAGCCAGAGTGGCTGCACCACGAGTGGTGGATGGTTGAGAGGGCTCCACATTGCCGGCGGCACGCGGACCGGCAGCAACCGCCAAAGGCTCAGTCGCAGCACGGGCGCCTGTCGCGTCAGGCTCTGCCTTTGCCTGAGCGGCAGGAGCTGCCGGTTGAGCCTGAGCAGAGGCGGCTGCCGGCGCCTGCTCGGCGGATTCGGACTCGGCAGCAGCCGGTCTCGGCAAGCCGCATTTGCGGCAGAACTTCGCCGTGGGGCGGTTTTCGGTCTGGCAGGACGGGCAGACGAACACGAATCTGCTCCTTGCTGTCATGGTTCACTTACTCCCGTTCTACCCGGACCGATCAAATTCCCATCCTATCCAGCGCAAAGGTTTAACCGCTTTGCAACCAGGCTTTTAACCCGGACGGGGACTAAAAACTCAGCCTGCCGGGTATGAAATTCTGGCGCCTCCGATTGATCGCGAGCCGCACCGCGGGCGGTTTTCAAGCGGACAAATCAAATCTCGATCCTTCACACGCGAGATGCCAAGGTCGTAGTTTCCCCGGTTCATGCGGTTTACCGCATTCCATCGACGAGCAGGGTAGTCGAAGATATGCATGGAACGTGTTGACCGGAAATGCCCGCAAGTCAAGAGGTTCCCGCCGACAAGGAAAAGCGAAAATGCCATCAAGGGTGGTGACATGCCGAGCATACAAGAGAGCGCTGAAGGGCGCAGCCCTGGCTAAAGCGCCTGAGGAGGAGACAGTGGAAGCCGCGCGTAGTACCGCAGCCGAGCCGGCGCAGAAAGCACGAGATAAGGGGAAAGACCCAGCCAGGCAAGCCGGCTCCGGCTCCCCCATCCTGCAGATTGCCCCGGACCAGGAAACATCGGCACCCGAGCAGCCGGAAAGTGCCCCAACGGACGGCACCAGCGATAAAGGCCCACGCCCCCAGGTCAAGTCGACGGCATCGGGCGGCTCGCCGGTGCCCATCTATCTGAAGGCAATCGAAGACAAAGAGCGCGCGCTGGGCAGCGAGCACCCCGAGCTCGCCGATGCCTTGCACGAGCTGTCGGTCTCGCTTATCGATCAGGGCGAACATGCCAAGGCCGAACCGCTGCTCAAACGGGCTATCGAAATAAGGGAGAAGCGTCTGGGAAGCTCGGACGTCAAGGTTGCACGCAGCGTCTTTGCGCTGGCGCTGGCAGCATATGAACAGGAGAAGCTCTCCGAGGCCGAGCCGCTCTTCCGGCAAGCGCTGGCCGTGTTCCGTGCCGCCCTGGGCGACGAGCACGCCGACGTGGCCGCAGCCCTGGCCTATCTCGGAAACATACAGGCGACCTGGGGCAACTTCGAGCAAGCGGAGCTTCTCCTCAGGCAGACCCTGACGATAAGGGAGAAAACCTTCGGGTTGTGCCACCCGATGGTGGCATCGAGCCTTACGGATCTGGCCTCGCTCTTCTGGAGGCAGGGCAAGTATGTGCAAGAGGAGCCGCTGCTGCGCCGCGCGTTGTCCATCAACGAGCGCGCTCTCGGTCCGGAGCATCCGCAAGTCTGCCGAAGCCTGCACGAGCTTGCCAGGCTCCTGGACAAGCTGGGCAAGCATGCCGAAGCCGCTGTCCTGTTCAAGCAGGCTCTGGAGACCGCTCAGGCGCGCCAGGGTGCCGATCAGGCCGATGTCGCCGGAATTCTCAAGGATTACAGCCAGCTTTTAAGACGGACCGGGCAGAGCCGGCAGGCTTCCGCTCTCGAGACCAGGGCAAAAACGCTCGGCGCGCGCCGCAAGCCCGGCGCAAGCGAAGGCTACCGCAAGGCGAAACTGGCTGAGGAAGCGCTCAACAAAGGGGAGTATCAGGAAGCTGAAACTTTGTTCCAGGAGGCGCTACCGCTGCTGGAGGAAGACCTCGGGCCGGAGCATGCGGAGGTCGCCTCGGCGCTCAGCAACCTCGGTTTGATCTGCCGTATTCAGCGACGCTACAGCGAGGCAGAGCCTCTGTACAGGCGAGCCGTGCTCATAGGCGAGCGGACGCTCGGGCTGGATCATCTCACCGTGGGCGCGCACCTGCACAATCTGGCCACCGTTTACAGGGTGCAGGGCAGGTTCGCCCAGGCGGAACCGCTTTATCTGCGTGCCCTGGCGATTCGCGAAAGCAACCTGGGTGCCGAGCACCTGCTGGTTGCCGAAAGCCTTTACGGTCTGGCGCTTATCAATCACGCGCTGGAGAAGTATGCCGAGGCCGAGCCGCTCTACAAGCGGGCCATTGCCATCCGTGAAAAAATCCTCGGGCGCAATCACGCGGAGGTGGCGCTTGCTTTGAACAGGCTTGCCAACTTGTACCAGGAACAAGGGCGATATCCGGAAGCCGAACTGCTCTACAGGGGCGTCATCGCCATGAGCGAGCAGTCACTGGGCCAGGAGCATCCGGAGGCCAAGATCGCGCGCGAAAACTATGCGGTGCTGCTCAAGAAGAAAGGTCGCCCGGCCGATGCACACGGGGTAGAAAACCGGTCTCGGGCTGCCAGGTCTCGCGAAGAGCTGGAATCCGGTTCGCTGGCGGATCTGGTCCGGCAGGCCAGGCTGTTCAAGCGCCAGAAGAGATACGCCGAGGCAGCGGTCTTATACCAACAGATTCTTGACCGCGAGCACGAGCTGCCCGTGCAGGAACGCCCGGACCTGATCGAGACTCTGAGCAGTCTGGCAACCTGCAATTACGAAGTCGGTCGATTTGCCGAAGCGGCCGTGCTGTACGAGCGCATCATGCTGATTCGCAAGCGCGAGATGGGAACCAGCCACCCGCAAATCGTCGCCACGTTCAACAACCTGGCGTTGATTTATTACAGGCTGAAGAAATACGACGAGGCCGAGTCGCTCCACAAGCAGGCCCTCAACATAAAAGAAAAGTACCTGGGCAGGGACGATGCGTCGGTTGCCGATAGCCTGACCAACCTGGGCGCCGTTTATGTCGCTCGCGGTGAGCTGAATCGGGCCAGGGACGCCTACGAGCGAGCGCTTGCCATAAGGGAAAAGGCCCTCGGCAGAATGCACCGCAAGAGCGTCTGGAGCCTCATGAACCTTTCGCTGGTCGCAGCCCGACTCGGCCAGTTCGACGAGGCCGAGCATTTCGTCAAACAGGCCCTGGCGATTGTCGAAAGCGTGCTGGGTCCGACGCACGCTCAAATGTCCGACTGCCTCGAGCAACTGGCCGAGATTTACGCTCGCCAGGGCGACCAGCGGCAGGCTCTACCGCTTTACCGAAGGGCAGTGGAGATTCGAGAGCAAGCCTCGGGCAAGGATCACCCCGACACAGCCGGCAGCCTGGAGCGCTACGCTCGCTGCCTGCGCCTGTCTTGCTGGGATGGCGAGGCAGAGATGCTCGAACTGAGGGCGGCGGCCATCCGCGCCGGGCGCTCGGCATAGCGGCCGAACGCCGGCTTCAGAGGCTCTCGCTGAAGACGAGCTCATGGTGGTCGGGATCCTGAATAGCAAACCAGTGCCGGCCCGGCGCGCCTTGAATGACGCTTGGCGAAAGTCCTGCCTGGTCGAGCTTCTCGTGCAGGTTCCGCAAGTCATCCACCTGGAACAGCAAGCGCGGCTCCGTTCGGATCGCCACGCCCTCGTGCACATCTTCCTCGTGATCGAGGCAGAGTTGAATCGGCCCGCACTGTACCTGCACGAAATCTGTCTGCTCTTCCAGCAGCTTGAATCCCAGCTTCTTCACGTAAAACGTTTTGGCTGCCTTCACATCGCGCACGGCAAGCGACACTATGCGCAGATACTTGCCAAGATCGAACTTCACGGTATCGTTCTCCAGGGAAGAGGCGATTGCCGGCTAAAGCATACAGGATGTCCCGCCAATGAAAATTACAAGACCGCTCCTGGCGATTGCACTTCTACTTTTCATCCTGGCATCGCTGGGTCTGTTCATTCGCGACCTGCTCTGGCAAGAAGCGCCCGGCGCCTTCAAGGTAGAACCGTACGTCCAATTGGGCAACCGTCCGTCGCTGTCCGGGCCGGAAGCGCTCACGCTGGTCTGGCTCTCCGACGATCGGGACGCGCGCTGGAGCGTAATGCTGAAGCCTTCGCCGGCAAGCCCCTGGCAGGCGGCAGGCGAACCGAGCGTGCGGGCGCTCCGCTTCGGGTCTGTCCCACCGCTCAGGCTCTACTCAGCCGACCTCTCAAACATCCCTGCCGGACAGACCTTCGCATACCGCGTGCTCAAGGACGGCAATACCGTCTTTGCCGCCCGGGCCAGAGCCAGGAAGAATGCGGCTCAGCCTTACAGCTTTGCTGTTTTCGCAGACCTGGGCGCCGGCAGCTCGGGGCAGCGCAAGATTGCCTTTCAGGTTTACCGGGCGCAACCCGATTTCGTGGTTATGCCCGGTGACATCGTGTACAAGCACGGGCGGCTGAGCGAATATCTTGAGAAGTTCTTCCCGATTTACAACGCCGCCGAGCCCTCGCCCTTCTCCGGTGCCCCGCTCCTGCGCTCGGTGCTGTTCATGGCCGCTCCCGGTAACCATGACATCGGCACCACCAATTATGACAAGGCGCGAGACCTGTTCAAGTTCCCCGACGGCATGGCCTATTTCTTCCTCTGGAAACAACCGCTGAACGGGCCCCTGCGCAAGCCTGAGGCTGCCAACATACCGCGGCTTATCGGGTCACCGGCGGTTACCGCGCCTTTTCTGGGTGCAGCCGGGGCCAATTACCCGTGCATGGCCAACTTCTCGTTCGATTACGGAAATTCGCACTGGACGATTCTCGATGGCAACGACTACATGGACTGGACTGATCCCACCTTGAGGGCCTGGGTGGAGAACGACCTCAAGGCAGCAGGCAAGGCCGTCTGGCGCTTCGTAGCCTTCCACCAGTCCCCATTCTCCTCCGGCAAGACGCACTTCACGGAACAGCGCATGCGGCTGCTGGCCGATCTTTTCCAGAAATGGCGGGTGGACATCGTTTTTACCGGTCACCAGCACAACTATCAGCGCACCTTTCCGCTGCGCTTCCGAGCGCTGCCCTGGCCGGACGGCGGACTGGTCTCCGAATCAGGAGAGGTGGACGGGGTCATGCAACTGGACAGGCTGTTCGACGGACAGACGAGGACCCATCCAAACGGTGTTATCTACGTCGTCACCGGTGCCGGGGGAGCGCCGTTGGTCGGTCGCAAGACACAGGACAAAAAGTTCATGTGGCAGCCGTACACGGATAAATTCGTGGCCGACACCCACTCCTTCACATTCTGTGAGGTGACCGGGCGCAGGCTGGCTGCGCGGCAGATTTCAGAAGACGGCCGAGAGCTGGACCGTTTCATCATATCGAAGTGAGCGAAAGCCGCTGCTCCCAGGGTTTTCACATGCACAGATCATCCTAAAGACTGATTGACGCTCGTTTTCCTGGCAGCTATGGTGATAGTGTCACTCCAAGCCTACAATTCCTTGTGCTCTGGTAAGTTCCCCTTTGGCTGGGCAGAACAACTGTCAACCATTCAGGCTTCTCATAGTCGACGACGATGAGCTGGCACGTTACGTTCTGCGGCTTTCGCTGTCTGCCCGCGAAGATCTGACCGTCGTAGGCGAAGCAGGAAACGGCCGGGAAGCCATCGAGTCAACCGAGCGGCTGAACCCGGACGTGGTCGTCATGGACATGCTCATGCCGATTATGAGCGGCATCGAAGCAACCCGCCAGATCCTGGAACAGCAGAGCCATGTGAAAATTTTCTTCTTCTCGTCACAGGAGGCGAATGAGGCGGTTCTGGAGGCTTTTCAGGCCGGTGCTCACGGCTATTGCCTGAAGGACAGCAAACACGATACCCTACTGGCCGGCTTATTGACGGTAGTGGCCGGAAGACGGTGGATCGATCCGCGCCTGGCCACCCCTCTGTCGGCATCTTTGCCCGAGTTGCGCACCGGTGCTCCAGGGCTTAATGCGGCAGCCAAAGCCGATTGATGCTGCTGGCGAATGACTGTAGAATTGGCAGCGGCTCGGGATAAACGGAGCGAAGCGCCGGCATGATCACACCCGCTCATATGAAGTCGGGAACTCCGGCAGTGTCTGTTGTTGTCACTTACTACGACCACGCCGACTATTTACCCGAGACGATGGATAGTCTGGCA
>DATNRD010000394.1:0-4539 GCA_036703665.1 Candidatus Obscuribacterales bacterium | reverse complement strand
CGCTAACCACAGTCTGTCCGCGCTCTATCCAGACCCGCGACTTTCTAATCGGAAAACTTGGGACTCTCAAGTTCCTGAAATCTCGAAAGCCTCTCGGGGCTGAGCTGAGCCTGCGCAAGCTCACACAGCCTGGCTCGCTCCGTTTGCGGGTTGCCGCAGAAAGCAGCGTCGCGACCGGCAGCTTCCACCTGCCGCCCGCTGCCACCGTCCGAGCTGGGATCCACAAGCGTAAGTGAGCCAAAAACGTCCTCAGCAGTGGCGGTTGTTTGTCGCTCCATCCGTCGAGGCTGCACCAGCGTGGCCATGCCCTCGTACGCCTCGGAAACGAGCGCACGAGCCTCGCCGCCCTGGCAAATCCGGCTATCACCTTCTGCCACTTCCATCCCTCGGACCATGTCGCCTTTCCTCCTTTTCCTGCCAGCAGGTTTCTGTTGGAACCGCTGTTTCCTGCAGTGTAGGCGCTACGGAAGGGGCAGCAAATGTGTAATTGCGCAGATTCGCGGGCAAGGTGTTTCCCCCATTGGCGATCCCGGGTTGTTCCCCTGGAGGTTGAAAAGGGGGTTTGAGTATGCTTGTCACGATGGCATGTCCTTAGCGGCGCTCCAGTGGTCATAGCGGGTGACGCAAGACACTACGGAATACCCCGTGCTGCTTTGTAGAACGGGCTGAGAGGGAGAAGTTATGCAAGTCACAAGGATTGTCTTTTCGTTCAGCGTGGCAATGATACTAACGGTAGCTCCTGCCGGACAGTTGGCTCAAGCACCGGCGCATGCGGCGTGCTGTTACTTTGCCGCCAAGGACAAAGACATAAACCAGCCGGGGCAGAAGGCATTTATTAGCTGGAATCCGGTGCAAAAAACCGAGTCTTTCACGGTTCAGCCGAAGTTTGAGGGCAACGCCGTCGATTTCGGCATGGTCATTCCCACGCCGTCCAGGCCCAAGCTCGATGAGATGCCTCGCGATTTCTTCAAGGACCTGGCAATTTACACGATCCTCATGCCTCTGCCGGAGCCGATCTACTCTCCGCTGGACCCGCAGCCGCCCATGGCGATGTCCGTCGCCGCCGGCGGCATCGTTGCCAAGTCCGCAATGATTAGAAGAAAAGGCGCGGTGCGAGTGCTCGAATCAGGCGTGGTCGGATCGCTCGATTACAAAATCATCGTGGCAGAGGATGCTGCCGGCTTGTTCGACTGGCTCAAGAAAAATCGCTACTCATACGCAGGTGATGAAGCAACACTGAATTTCTACATTAAGAAGAAATGGTTCTTTACTGTAATGAAGATCGATCCAAAACAAATGAAGCGTGCACCGGACGGAACCTACCTGGGAGAGGTGACCCCCACACGCTTCACCTTCTCATCCAGCCAGTGCATTTACCCACTGAAAATCACGCAAATTTCGGTTAAGGACAAGACTGACGCGCTGTTTTACGTTCAGGCGCCAGGTCAGATGGACTTGCCCGGCGACTGGTCGTGGATGCACTCCTACCGCCCGATGTGCCTGACCTACATGCTCGGTTGTGCCATCGATCCCCAACAGCAGCAAGAATTGCAATCGCGCAACCAGTGGCTCGCTACCAAACAGCGGAAAGATCCTCGATACGAAACAACCAAGCTCGAATGGGCCAAGCAGCTCGGCGACGCCGAGATGAGCGTGCTCGAAGATCCACAGAAGAACTTTGCACAGATGGGAACCGGCGACCTGCCTCCCGGTGCCAAGGTGATCTCGCTGAATCAATTTATGAGTGAACTGAAGGCAGCATATCTAAAAAAGGAGAGGAAACTATCGGACTATGCCAGGCAAGAGCTCATCAGGATGGAAGATGCCTATCAACCTGCCAAAGGAATGATCGTCAAGCATGATCCCAAGACCGTCGGCAAGGGGTTCATCTCGACCACATACGCCTGGTATCCGGCGCGTGAGGCTCCCGCGGATGAGGTCAAAGGTCTTACGCGCCTCAAGGGCCACTTGCAAAAGGGTCAGTGGCTCACCAAGTTCCGGAAGATTGTCCGCAAAGACGAGATGACCACGGACCTGGTACTGGCGACGGTGCCTAAGGCGCAGGAGCAGACATACATCCGCATCATGCCGACCTCACCACCATAAGTAGTGCAGCCGCTTGCGGCGTGAGTCCCGCTTGCGGCGTGAGTCCCGCTTGCGGCGTAGCCGCACAGACATGCAGAGCCGCTCAGGAGCGTAAACAATGCGACGATTTTTCCAGAAGCACCTGGTGACTATTCTCGTCCTGCTTCTGGCCGGCCCGGCCTTCGGTGGCGATATCCTCTGGTCTCCGGAACGCCCGGGTACTTCTCAGGACGACCCCATCCAATTTCCCAGGGATCTCTCTGGTCGATCGATCAAGTGCCCGCGGGTACGCGCCGTACACTCCACCGACATCAGGGACGAAGGTGCCACCGCATATCTGCTGAAGGTCGATCCCTGGCTGGGTTATCAGCGCGGGCGCGAGCTCTTTTTGCGCGAGTTTTCGCTGAGCGACGGGGTATTCGGAGAACCCGGGAGGATGGCCGGTCGCGTCCTGGAGGATCAAGCCACCAAAATCATGACGCGCGACCATGTCGCGTCCTGCGCAATGTGTCACAATGTTCCGTTCCGCGATGGTGGCGCAGGCGCCACCATCTTCAAAAATGGAGGGACAGGGCGCAACACTCCTCACCTGTTCGGGGCCGGCCTTATCGAGATGCTCGGCTGGCAGATTCGCCTGAAGATGCTCGAGAAGGGCGACACCAATCGTAATGGCTTCATCGACAAGGGTGAGTCCGCTGACGTACATGCCATCGTCGAAAACATGCCGGGCGATAAGCAAGCCCAGCGTTTCAACATCGACTTCGGGTGCTTCGGCGATCGAGACCGCGACGGGAAGCCGGACCTCAATACCGTCTGCCTCGTCTGGTATGTCGACAAGACCGGCAAGCGCATCCCGTGGGCGCGATCGCTCAACGACGAAGGCGTGGCCGGCTACAACTTCGAGGTTCAGGTGTTCGGCTGGGGGCACGGCCGGGCGACGCTTGCCGGTCGCGTTCCAATCACTTCCACGCTGCGCGCCTTCAGCGCCCAGGCTTTCGACAACCACGCAGGGTTGCAGGCATGCGACCGTACACTCAACGAGGAACCAAAGGCAGACGGGTTGGCGCTCGTCTCCCTGCCCGGCGCACCGCAGTTTTTCACCGGTCGCACGCGCGACCGTGGGCTCATAAAAGATGCTCGCGGCATCAGCCTCGATGATCCGGATCGCGACGGGGTTCTGGAGGAGCTTACAGAGGGCGACATGGACCTGGTCGAGTTCTACCAGCTCAACCACCCTTCCCCGGCCGAACGAGCACTCACACCGGTGCGCCGGCGCGGGCGGGAGGTCCTCACGAGTATCGGTTGTGCGAGCTGTCACGTTCCTGATTGGAGGCTGGAAGCCGACAATCGTGGCGCCGAGGACTACACTCACCGCTACCTGGGAGACAGGCGCTTCTTCAATCTGACCGTGACGCCGAACGACAAAACAGCGCAGCTGGAAGGCAGGCTCCAGTGGCTCACCAAACCGAATGGCACCGCAGCAGGGACACGGGGCGGTGGCGGCACAGTGCCGGCTGAGCCGCGGCGCGAGGAGTTCACCATCGCGGGCGTATACTCGGATTTCCTGCACCACGACCTTGGACCTGCGTTTCATCAAGTTCAATTCGACGGCAGCATCATAAAGTCCTTCCGCACAGCGCCCCTGTGGGGTGTCGGCAGCACGGCACCCTACGGGCACGACGGGGCAAGCCTGGATCTTGACGCGGTGATTCGCCGCCACGGCGGCGAAGCTCAGGAATCGGCCCAGGCTTATGCAGGTCTGCCGGACAGCGACCGGCTAGCGCTACTGGAATTCCTGCGAGGGCTCGTGTTGTATTCCGTGGACGACCTTCCCTGCGACATCGATGGCGACGGGCAGATTGCCGAACGCTTCATCGTGGCCGGGCAGGACACCGGCGTGGAACGCTTGAACCCGGAATGGCTGTTCCGCATTCCCGGACGCATTGAAGGAGAGGTTACCAATCCACACGGCGTGAAGGTTCGCTCGTTTGCCTTGACCAACGTTGCCGAAGCCTACGGAACAAATCTGAAGTATCTGAAAGGCTCGATTCATCAGGGCTTTCCTGACATTCGATTCGGCTCACCGGCAACGGAAAAGCAGTCTCGGTCACTGCAGACCAAACATTCGATCTTGCCGCGGGCGCGAAGGCATCCGGCACAAAACGGAGCCGCCCTGGTGAAATTGACGAAAGGAATGAACGGCCCAACCAGGAATTGATACAATTGCCCCGCGACTGGGGGTCGGGCACGATTAATGCGGGTTATAGTTTGCTCTTTGTTAGCCTTCTGCCTCATCGTCTGGGGGCCAGCCCGGGCACAGGAGGCGGACGTTACGCCGGATGAGGGCTCTGCTGTCGATCTGTCGGACCCATACCCGCGCATCACCGCCCTGGAAAATGCCATCCTCGGGCAATCTTTCCTGGGAGAAGACCTGTCGCAGCGTCTGGCCAGGAT
>DATNRD010000393.1:0-5594 GCA_036703665.1 Candidatus Obscuribacterales bacterium | reverse complement strand
GCCTTCCCGAGACTTCCCAGTCGCAGACAGGTCCGCTAGGCTAGACTCTATACAGGTGCTGACGTTCCCGGAGACTGGCATGCACACGACTTTCATCAAGCGAAGCTGGCACCAGTCCACTACCTACATCAGCTCGAAATTCAACGGCAATGGCTGGCCGTACATTCCCGGCGACACCGCATCGGTAGAGGCGACCAGCTGGTGTGCGATCGCGCTTGCTCATCTTTCATCTGCGGCCAAGGCGGCGGCAAGCTTTCTCATAGATAAGCAGAACGCCGACGGCGGGTGGGCCAACGCCCCCGCCCCCGACCTGTCCGACTGGTCAACCGGGCCGGCGCTCCTGGCTTTGCGACTCATCGAAAATAACCTTCCTGGGGCGCTGCAAACCAGAGCTAAGCGCGCCTTCGAAGATGGCACAGCATTCCTTTTAGGGAGCAGGACAGACTTTTACGTGACCTTTCCTGCCAAGGTCATGGTCTGGCTTTTGACCGGTGGCACCGGCCTGGACTATGCCCGGGGATGGCCATGGACTCCCGGCTGCTACCACTGGGTGGAGCCGACCGGTTACACCCTTATGGCGCTTAAGCCTTCCGCACAGGCACAGCGAGAGGATGTAAGGCATGCTCTGGTGAAAGCCGAGGAGTTTCTCTTCGAGCACGCTTGCGCCGGCGGTGGCTGGAACTACGGCGAAAATGTCAGTTTCTCGGTAAAGATGCCTCCCAAGCCGGTCACCACTGCGGTGGCGCTGGCTGCCTTGCAGGACCGTGTCGATCATCAAGAACTTACACAACAGTCGCTCGCTTACCTGGAGAGCGCGGCAGCCAAGACTGATGCCGTGATGACCTTATCCTGGTGCATTCTCGCTTTAGATGTCGCCGGCAGACAGACAGAGAAGATCTGCAAAAACCTTGTTCAACGCCAGCAGCCCGACGGCGGGTTCGGCAACAATTTACTGCTGACCGCCCTTGCCTCTTGCGCGCTCTCAGCTGCTCTTGGCAAAAATCCGCTCAAGTTCGCGTAGCACCACCACGGGCAGGTTTCCATGGCACAAATTGACGAGAAAATAAGCAGGCGCACTCTGATTAAGGCTGCCGCCACGCTGGCTCTGAGCGGGTGCAGCATCTCGGCAGGAAAAGGTGACATCGAGGTCAGTCCCGACCAGCGTACCAGCCGGGTGAAGGGAGACTCCACGGTGGCCATCCTCTCTGTAGACTCCTATGAGCAGGACTTCTCCAAATCGCTGACATCACTTTTGTCCACGATGCCGGTGCCCAGCCTTAAGGGCAAGAAGGTGGTAATTAAGCCGAACATGGTCGATTTCAATCCTGGCAAGCCGCTGTGCACCGATCCGGCCATGATCGAGCTTGCGGCCAGAGTCGCGGACGCTCTGGGGGCAAAGGAGATCGTGGTCGCGGAGGGACCAGGGCACTTTCGTGACACGGAATTTCTTCTAGAAACGTCAGGCATCGGGCGGCAGTTGAAAAAGACAGGTCTGCCGTTTGTCGACTTGAATGTCGATGAGCTGGAGAAGGTAGAGAATCGCCACGGTTTTACCAGGCTGGAGTATTTCTATCTGCCCCGCACCATCACAGACGCTGACGTTGTTATCAGCCTCCCCAAGCTAAAAACGCACCACTGGGTTGGCGTCACGGCTTCCATGAAGAACTTCTTCGGTGTTGTTCCTGGAAGGAAGTACGGCTGGCCCAAAAACCTGCTGCACATCGAGGGGATCGGGCGGTCAATCATTGATGTGGTGAGACTGATGCCCCCGCACCTGGCCATAGTCGACGCCATAGTGGCCATGGAGGGTGACGGCCCGCTCAATGGCTCAGCCAAAAGGAGCGGCTTCGTGGCAGCAGGCAGCGATCTTGCTGCCGTTGACGCTACCTGTACGCGAGCGATGGGGGTCGATCCGTTTACCCTTCCCTATCTAAGGCTTGCCGGCGAGGTAATCGGCAACATAGATAGAGCCAATATAACTGTCCTGGGTACGACGCTGGAAAGCATTACCAGAACGTTCCAGATGCCCGCCATCTACAAAGACCCCGCGTTGTTGAAAAGGGCAGCCTCTGGCGCCAGTTGAGACGGTGCGCCCCGAGAAAGGTAAGTGAGCGGCACGAAGACGAAGGATGGCACTGCCCGAGGCTTAAAGGTCTGCCAGATGGCGAAAGCTGCTGGATTGCTACTCATGAGCCTGTGGGCCGTGGCCTTCTATGGCCTCATCTACGTTCAGTGGCAAGCCGGTCAGGTCTTCAAGGCACCCAAAATCGGATTTATAGACTTCGTCTACTTCTACGCTGCCTCGCTGGCCACTAAGAGGTGGGGCGGCTCGAGCAGCGCATACGATGCGGACAGATTCTACCTCTGCGTTGCCGAGGCGATGGCTCCGGAGAGACTGGCCGGACGGTATGCTTTCGAGTATCCACCGATTGTCCTGCCTTTGCTTCGCCCCCTGGCGGAGTTGAGCCTGTCTGACGCCTATGCAGCCTGGGTAAGCCTGGGGATCCTGTCTCTGGGAGCTGCCCTCTGCGCCATCTGCCGCTCATACGGCCCGGGAACCTTCAGTCGCTCCTTTCTTGTTATCGGCACGCTGGCATCGTTCCCGGTGTGGCTGGCGGCACGCTGCGGCCAGAGCACTCTTTTCCTGACGGCTGCGGCTGTTTATGCCTGGCTGAGGCTCAGGCAAGGGCGTCATTTCTTAAGCGGTGCCGTTGCAGCCGTGACGCTCATCAAGATCCAGTTTGCGCCCACTCTCATCGTTGCCGGTCTGGCTCTGGGAGGCTTGCGCTTCCTTTCGGGGCTGGCCTGCGCCCTTATACCCCTTGTCGCTGCCGCCCTTGTCACTGCCGGCCCGGACTGCTTTGCTTCCTTCGTGCACACGGTTGCCGCGACGGAAACCTCCACACACGCTTACACGCATCTAGTGCCGGAGCGCATGCAGAACTTGCGAGGGCAGCTTTTCGTTATAACCGGTGCGGATACACAGGCAAACCGCACGGCGACAAGCCTGGCCTTTATTCTGGCGGTGCTCGCCACAGTAATGCTCTGGCTACGCATCTATCCACGGCAGCAGCAGTTGCCGCCCGGCATACCGCTTTTCGAGCTGGCGGCAGCCATCTCTTGCCTTGTGCTCCTTGTTTTCAGCCCGCATGCCTATATATACGATTACTGCATCCTGGTCATTGTCTGTCCTTTCCTCTGGGTCTGGGCAACGGCCAGCCAGAAGAACTTCGGCCACCGGCTCAGCACCAGCTTGCTTCGCTGGCTCCTCATCGGGTTCCCAGCATTGAGCTGGCCGTTCGGCCTCTATTCCCCCCTACTGGAGCGGGCCGGCGTGGAAAGCTTCTTCGTCTGGGCTGTCGTTGCTCTGGCTCTCGCCCTGGACCAGCTGAGGCTGGTATGGGCACTGACTGCCCCCGGGCAGGCCGAGGCCATTTGCCGGCACGGCAACTGATGGTGCTCATCGTGCTGGAGGGCCTGCCACAACCCTGGCGGCAGAGCATGCTGGCTCGATTTGCCACCCGGATGCCGTCTTGACATAGCGGCATGTCTTCACCACTCGCCAGCGGTGATTGACAACCTGGCTGGCTTCTACGACGACCTCCACAGCCCCGGTTCGCCGGGCTATATACCTTGCAACCGACGCCAGAGCAGGGTCGCTGAACGCCCGGATAATAGCGCTGCTCGTTTCCCATGTCCGCCAACCGCCTGCCTCACCCCTGTAGCGAGCCACCACCTCGCCGAGGTCCATACGAAACAAATACATGGCAAAACTCCAGGGAAAGCGCTCCACGCACATATCAAGAAAGCCATTGATGCCGCCCAGGAAAAAGCGCAGCGGCATGAAGACCAGCACTAGCGCCCATGCCGCCGCCGCATAGGTACTGGCGGGGGGACATCCTTTTCGACAGCCGCTATGTTCCTGGTCTGCTTGTCTACCTTCGAAAAACGCCAGGAGCCCCACCCACATCGTCAGCGCGAAGATTTCCAGGAAGGAGATCATGACAGAGATGCCCAGGTGCAGCACAACTGCCCCAGCATAGGCTAACTTTCGGGTTTTCTTGAACCAGGGAGCGATCCCCAGAAACAGTTCCCACAAGATAATAAGCCAGGCAGCAACTGCCAGAACGTCGCTGCTCAGATGGAGGGACCGGAAGAACACCGCCAACTCGGGGCGAACACCCCAGCCCTGATTGAACAGCTCGTCGGCGGTGTGCCCGCCTGACCACTCGGGGTGCAGCTTATGCAGAGCAGAGAAGATGTAACAGCTGGAAACGCTTATCTGGATCAGTCTTCGCGTACAACTTACTGTCGGCGAATCGAACATGAACGCGACAAGATAGGTAAATGCCAGGATGACAAAGGAACTGTGGAAGGCCCGTTCGTCTACAAAACCGTAATACAAGAGCACTAGCGCCGGCACAGCCGGAACAAGCCTGCTGTCGCCGCCGATGCCGAAGATCATATAAAGAGCCGCCAGTATGTAGGCAGCCCAGGCTCCCACGGTCAACCACTCTGGTGGCGACGGGGCTTGCAAGAAAAGGACACCAAGCCGCCAGCCGGTCCCGTCCACCGCCCCCGGGCTAAAGGCCAGCACTTCATAAGGCAGACAGCCCAGCAAGATGACTCCGAGCAGCCGTCTTATGAGCGGCAGATAGCCCCGCGCGGTGCAGAACCATTCCATCGTCACAGTGCTGCTCCTACACGGTCGGTCAACCAGGAGACCGCACGATTATAACCGCTTGTTCGTCGCGGTATCGAACTGTCCAGCCCGACTTTTGCTGCAGGGCATCGACCAAGGGAAGCTCTGGCTTCAGGAAGACCCACGAGATGCGATAACGCTCGATGAGCTGCTGCCAGTTAGGGCGGGCCCTGACCAGCGAGAGATAATCCTGGACAAGTCTGTCCCCATACATGTCGAAGCGCGTATCTATGAAAAGCAGGTGCGCAGGGGCCATGTACCAGATCATCACGTCACCGAACTGGGGATCATTCAACAGGCGTCCGTGTGGAACGCCGCCAGTCAGGAAAGCCAGCGCACGCCAGGGAGCACGAAAGGTCGGGTTGCCCTTGGGCAGCTCGGGCGGTGCAATCCACAGGGAGATAAGAGCCGTTCCCAGACAGGTCATGGCCAGAACGCCAAAGGGCCAGGACACCGCCGCCGGGCGCAGTATGGCTGACAGGTACTGCTGCCATCGCTCCAGGATGCTGACTCCAGCCTGGTCCTGCCTTGCCTGCTCATTGTGAGCCAGGCATGATGCCCGGATAATCATTGACAGTCCTGCCAAGAGAAAAAGTGCGGCAAAGGGTATAAGCCGCCGCACGCCGGCTCCGGCACAAACCGCTAGAGCCAGACAGGCAATTCCAAACCACGCGGCATGAGTGCCGCGGGCACGAGGCAGGTAAAAACACACGCACGGCACCGCCGCCAAAAGGATGGCCAGAAAACCGTAATAGAGCGGGTTTACCAGATCGGACAGGTAGAGCGGTTCCAACTCGAATATGTGCTTGTTGAAGCTGCCAAAAAAGAGCCGCATCAGGTAGATCCATAGCCCTGCTCCCCAGGGGTTCACCAGCGTGGCCAGCAAGGAGGC
>DATNRD010000392.1:0-5626 GCA_036703665.1 Candidatus Obscuribacterales bacterium | reverse complement strand
CAGAGATGTGCAGCCTCGTGAGTCATGTGGGGCAGAACCAGATTCGGTGTCAGGCTGCGGTCGCTCATCTCGATGTGGGGCGAGATGCGCTCTTTGCTGCTGCGCCCGAAGTCTGCATAGAAGGCGGAGCTGTTGCCGCTGGCCGTACAGCCGGCGGCGGTGCTGAAGGTCACCTGGTATTCGCGACAGATCTGCTGCAACGGTGCGGGCAGTCGCCTGAATGTACCGCTCAGCAGCCGGCGGTCTGCCTCGGTCACCTCGATGTCGTAGAAAATCCCGCAGCTCTCATCGAGCTCGTAGATTCCCAAGAATCGCTGGTAATCCCTTCGGACGGCCCACGGGCGTTCCGAAGGACCAATCACGCGTTTCGGGCTCACCGGCATACAAAAGACTCCTTTGTAAGCGCATTGCCATGCGCCTGTACCAGGGACTAGTTACATGGCAGGGCTCGCTGGCAAGCGACCCGCGAGCCGGGTGCATTGCCATGCGCCCCTACGGCGTTAAGGGAAGTGCCTGCCAGGCAGGAAACCAGTTCAAAACGCACACCGCGCTTTCGCCGTGCCGCAGTATTCGATCACGGTGAAGCGCATGTCTGGGTCTTGGTTTTGCTCTTGCTCTAGGCTCTTCATGGTGGTTGCGAAGACGGATCTGTACGTAAGGTAGCTGCCTTGCCGGTGGCGAAACAACCGGCGATCCGCTGCAAGTAAACAATTGTCATGCCTGCCCGGCAGAAGGTCCTTCGCGTGCGAGCGCTCAGGACGACTGCCTGCCCGGCAGTCGATTAGCGGGAGCGAGAGGCGCAGCCAGCGCTATAAGTGCAGGGTTTTTGGGTATGGCCAATTTGTGTGGCTAGCATCGCTGCGTGAACCAAATTCGGGAGGCGGCGCGCGGGATGCAAAATTCACCTAGTCAGCCGAGCAATGGTTAGCTACAATGCCTCCCTGGAGTCGCAGTGTATGGACATAAAGAAGAGACCGCCGCCTGGAGCAACTTTGATATCCCGCTTGCGGGAAGGGCGGCTACGCCGCGAGCAGGCGCTGGCGGAGAAAAAAGCGCAACAATCCGAACAAGTTCCGCCGGCAGCGCAGCTCGAAACTCCACCCGCAGCGCAAGAGGAGGCGACGGTTCAAGAAGCCCCCGCCGGCTTGAAAGCAAAAGCGCAGGAGACAGCCCCGCCGGCATCCAAAGCGGCAGCAAAAGCGGAAGGGAAAAAGAGGCGGGCTGCCGAAGATCCTGCCGCGGCCTCTGCCGATCCAGGCACGGCGAGCGTCGAGCCGATTACCGTGGAAGTGACCGATGTTCTTCCAGCGGCGGGCCGGGCCGTGAAGAGTGGCGGCCGGACACGCACTGTTGAAATCGAGGTAGAGGATTTCAGCCCTCAGCCGGCAGCGGCTCGCCTCCGTCCTACGCCGCAACCGGCGGGCCTGTTGCGGCGGTCCATCAGCATCGACGACTTGCGCCCGATAACTGACGATTACGAGGTGTTGACCGAGGAGATCCGGCTGGCCGGGCGCTTTGCTGCCGCTGGTCTGGTCGCGCAGGGGCTTCGACTTGCCAGGCTCAAGGACGACAACATTTACAAGGAGCACTACACCACCTTCGAGGAGTACTGCCGCAAAGAGCATAATATGAGCGCTACCTATGCCTACCGGCTCATCCGCATGTCGGAGATGGCCGAGCGGCTGGCCGACGAGGGAACTCACGCCATCGGCGGTCAATACGCCGACTCCATGCCCGATCCGTTCGAGGTGATGTTGGGGCTCGGACACCGGCATTTGCTGGCGCTCCTTCCCCTGGAGACGGATGCTGCGCAGGATCTCCTCGTGCACGGGGTGCCGGTAGTGGACGACTCGGGAAAGGTCTCCAATCGCATTCCCATCAATCAAGCGACTGAACAGCAGATAAGACAAGCCTTGAAGCTGATGCTTCCGGCGGCTGCCGAGCCGAAGGCGAAGAAGAAACCACAGGCGGTGCCTGCCGCTCGCTCGGTCCGCACGCTCAGAGACATTGTTGAACTGCTCACGGAGTGGGCTGACTGGCTCGATTCCGAGCCCGACCAGCGCTTCCTCGATGAACGGGTCGGACAGGGCAGAGAAAAAAGCCGGCTTGCTCAGCGCCTGCGCACTGCAGTCGATCGAATCCTCGAGCTGTTGTAGGATCGGCCATCATGCGCGAACATCAGATTGTCATCACGCTCAAGCCCGAGCAGTTTCTTGAAGTGCAGCGCCTGTCTCGAGCGGCAGGGGCGAAATCGATGGGTATGTTCGTGCGGCAGCAGCTGCTTGCTGCTCTGGGGATCGAGGGCACGGCGCTACCGCCGGCCAATGCGGCTGCCGTGCCGGATATGAAGCTTGTCGCCGGCGAGCTCAAGCGGCTCCATGCGGAGCTGAAGACGTTTGTTGCCGAGTCGCTCTCCCAGGCGTACGTGACCGAGCAACCGCAGGCACCTTACCAGGCTGTTGCCGAGCACCAGGGGGTGCCGGCGCCCGGAGAGGGGCTCCCGGCGCAATACGACGAGGAGCCGGCGGAGCCGCCTGCCGACGCTTCGGACGCCTTCCCCTCTCCTTCTGAGCGCACAGCTGAGGAACCCAGTGTTTTTGCCGAGGCGCAGGACAAGCTGGAGCAGTTTGCCAGGCGCGCCTTTGCGATTTCGCCCAGGCTGGGAGCCATCGAAATGCCCGGCGAGTTGACGCGCCAGCCGGCAGAGCAGGCTTCGGCAAAGCGAGATCCGCTGGAAGACCTCCTGGATGATGCTTCGGCCGCGGCTCCGGAACGTGCAGGAGCCGGTGACCGGGCAGAGGTCTTGCCTGAGGCGCTGGTCGGGGAAGGCGACGACGAGGCGGACGAGGACGCGGTTTTCGATGTGCCTCTGTCTCTGTCGGAAAGAGCCCGCCGGGCGCGCCCTTCCTCCGGCCCGCCTGACCTCAGTGGTGGTCCTCCCCCCAAGCGACGTCAATAATGAGAGCCGTTGAATTGACTGGCTTCTGAAGCACCCTTACTATCGCACTGGTCTCACTTGAAAACGCATGCAGACCGGATTTATCGGATGAGACAATTCTCAGCGATGAGTGGCGGGCTCTGCGGTGTGGCCGAACGTCTTCCTTGCTCGGGTGAGGGCGTCGGTAAGGGAGCCAGAGCCGCAAGGCCCGCGAGGAAGATAACTTTGTTCCGGGCGTGGTATATAGGAACAAGCAGGAAGGATTAGACTCATGAGCAACGACCGTCCGCAGGAAAACGTAGAAAAGCAAACTGAGCGCGAGGCGCAGGAAATGCGTTTCGACGCGCTCGATCTGATGAAAGAGGGCGCCGCCAGAGGCGACCGGTCAGTGCAGGCGGGAGCGGCCGAGTATGCTGCCCTGTTGCGCGATCCCGAGCGCTTTGCCGAGGTTGAGCGGAAGCGTGAGGAGGAGTTCCAGGCTGCCATGCAGGCGCTCGACAGAGGAGATGCCGGCCCGGCTCAGAGGCTCTACAAGAGCAACGAGAAGCAGATCGCCGTCACCAGGCAGCATATAGCCAAGCTGCAGGAGCAGGTGGAAGAAAAAGCGCTGCTCTGCTGAACCGGCCCTTGACGCAAGCTCCGAAAGCCCGCCACGGCGGGCTTTTTCATTCGCGCCACCGGGCTTATGCGTGAGACTCATAACTCTTGCGCGCGGTCTATGCGGGTGACTCATATTTCGAGGCAAAGCGGGGCTGTTTATGAGTCGGCTGCATGTGAGGCGTTTTCGACTCTTAGGTCCCACCGGTAAAACTTCCCGGGACCCCGGACGAGTTGACGGGCGGCCGCCCGCCCGTCAACTAAGCGCTTCGGTTAGATATACCCCAGGTTCTTCTGCGCGCTGGCCGGAGGCAGGATGCGCAGGCGGCGCATCGGCTCATCTCCTACGCTGCGGCTGGTCAGCTTGTACTGTTCCACCAGCTGGTGCTGCAATCGCCGGATGTAGGCGCGTCTGGGAGCCAGCTCAATCGGCTCAAGGCGGTCGAGCACCCGGGTGATCGCCTGCCTGGCTTCCTCCAGCGCCACCTCGGTTTCATCCATGATGTCGCTCTCCCACTCCACCGAGCCGGGGATCTCCGTGTCCAGGTGCAGCGCTTCGCGCAATGCCCGCTGAATTTGAGGGACGTTGTTGCTTTTTACGACATAAACGGGGATCTGCCGTGCTTCGGCCAGCGAGTAAATCTTGGCCCCTGTTCTGGCATAGCTTCTCAAAGCCAGGATAGCATCGGCGTCGTCGATTGACTTGACCACCGTCACCGGCAGCTGCAGTGTCTTTACGACCCTTTCCAGCTGCCCCTTGCTGACCGCATAGGGATAGATCCGGAGGAAAGTCTCTTGCTGGTTAGCCCAGTCTGTGGCAAACGGGGCCAGCCCCTCAACCGATGCGGCAACCTGCGCTTCCCGCTGCAGGACGGCGACTTCTCCAGTGGATTCGTCGCGCCTGCGGATTTCCGGATGAATCTTCCAGCCGCGCAGCAGCTGGTCGACTGCCTCGGCGACGTTCCTGTGCACGGCCAGTGTTTGCCTGTCGAGGATCTCTATGCAGATCTCGAAGGTGGGCTGCTGGGCTCGCTCCAGCACAGTCTTTTGCGTGCCGCGCCGGCGTGCCTCGTCATCGCCCAGGGTGACGGTCTCTATGCCGCCTACCAGATCAACCAGTGTCGGGTTCTTCAGTAGATTCTCGAGGGCATTGCCGTGTGCCGTGCCAATAAGCATCACGCCGCGTTCCGCGATGGTGCGGGCGGCCGCGGCTTCCGCTTCGGTGCCGATTTCGTCGATGATGATCACTTCCGGAGTGTGGTTCTCCACCGCTTCGATCATGACAGCGTGCTGCTGCATCGGGTGAGACACCTGCATCCGGCGGGCTCTCCCGATCGCCGGGTGCGGGACGTCGCCGTCGCCGGCAATCTCGTTGGAGGTATCGATGACAATGACCCGCTTGTTGAGCTCGTCGGCCAGCACGCGCGCCATCTCGCGCAGTTTTGTCGTCTTGCCGACCCCGGGCGGGCCCAGGAGCAGGATTGATTTACCCAACTCGACCAGGTCGCGAATGATATTTACCGTTCCCGTGACCGCTCGGCCGACGCGGCAGGTCAGGCCGATGATTTTGCCGGATCGATTGCGAATGCAGGATATCCGGTGCAGCGTGCCGCCGATCCCGGCGCGGTTGTCACCGGAGAACTCGCCCACCCGCTCGATGGCGAAATCGAGATCGGCCACGGTGACCGGTTGATCCGAAAGAGCGAGCGTATGCCGGTCATGATATCTGGCTTCCGGCTTCCGCCCGAGATCGAGGACCACCTCGACAACGCCATTGGTGTCCTTTTCCAGCGGTCCACGTACGCGATCCGGAAGAATTGCCAGGAACGATCGCAGGTCGTCAGCCGGGGGAATGAAATCCATTGAGTGTTCTCCGTGTGATATTACTCGACTACAACGCGCAGTTTCGCAAGATTGGCAAACTCGACTACCTCGGACGGCACTCGCTGTCCTGGCACGATGACGGGCACGCCGGGCGGGCAGGGCGCAATCAACTCTGCGGCGATTCTGCCGCCGGCCTTGTGCGCCGGTATCACCTCTTGTGGCAGCAGGATCGCCTGCCGCGGAGACAGAATCTGCACTGCCGGAGGC
>DATNRD010000391.1:0-2163 GCA_036703665.1 Candidatus Obscuribacterales bacterium | reverse complement strand
GGGCGACGAGAAGGTGAGGATGGCCCATGATTCGTGGGACGGCACCGAGTTCTGGGAGTATCGCAAGTCCTTCGAAGGGGTGGTGAACAACCTGAAGCGGCGCTACGAGGAGTCATCTTCCGATCGTGTGCGGCAGGATATAGAGTATTACATGACCCAGATGCAATGCACCGCCTGCCGGGGAGCCAGGCTCCGCCCCGAATCGCTGGCCGTGCGCGTGGGCGGGCTGGGCATACACCAGGTCTGCGCGCTGCCAGTGTCGTCCTGTGTCGAGTTCTTCGGCGGGTTGCCGCAGAAACTCACGGCGCGCCAGCAAACAATTGCCCACCAGGTGCTGATTGAGATTGGTTCGCGTCTGAGGTTCCTGAGCGACGTGGGGCTGGAGTATCTGACGCTCGATCGCCAGGCCAACAGCCTGTCCGGGGGCGAGGCTCAGCGTATTCGCCTGGCCACTCAAATAGGGTCCGGTCTTTCTGGTGTGCTGTATGTTCTCGATGAGCCGTCGGTCGGTCTGCACCAGCGCGACAACAACCGCCTGCTTGCCACGCTCAAGCACCTGCGCGATCTGGGCAACACGCTCCTGGTGGTGGAACACGACGAGGATACTATCCGCCAGGCCGATTGGATTATTGATATCGGCCCGGGAGCCGGGCTTCACGGTGGCTTCATCGTCGCCCAGGGAACGGTCGAAGACATCTGTGCTGCAGCCGACTCGCAAACCGGGGCATATCTTTCCGGACGCAAGAAAATTCCCGTTCCCAGGCGACGCCGGAAGGGCAGCGGGCTGTCGCTCCGCATTGCAGGGGCGAGGCTCAACAACTTGAAAAACATCGAGGTCAAGGTGCCGCTCAACCGGTTCGTGGCCGTAACCGGAGTGAGTGGTTCGGGTAAATCCACGCTGGTCAACGATCTTCTCTACCAGTACCTGCGTCACCGCATGACCGGCAATGTGCCCATGCCGCAGGGACTGACGTTGGTGGAAGGGGTGGAGCATCTCGATAAGGTGATTGACATAGATCAATCGCCGATCGGGCGTACGCCGCGTTCCAATCCGGCTACGTACACGGGCCTCTTCGACGTGGTTCGCGAGGTGTTCGCCATGACCACGGAGTCCAAGGCGCGCGGCTATCTACCCGGGCGCTTCTCCTTCAACGTCAAGGGCGGGCGTTGCGAGGCCTGCCATGGCGAAGGAATGAACGAGATCGAGATGAACTTCCTGCCGTCCGTTTTTGTCACCTGCGACGTCTGCAAGGGAGCCCGATACAATCGCGAGACGCTCGAGGTCAAATTCAAAGGCAAGTCCATCGCCGACGTTCTCGAGATGACCGTCGAAGAAGCGATGGAGTTCTTCGCCAACATTCCCAAGGCATACTCCAAGTTGCGCACCATGCACGAGGTCGGGCTCGATTACATGAAGCTCGGCCAGTCCGCCACTACTCTTTCCGGCGGCGAAGCGCAGCGGGTCAAGCTGGCCGAGCAGCTTTCGCGGCGGTCGACCGGCAAGACTATTTACATTCTGGATGAGCCGACCACGGGGCTATCCTTCTCCGACGTCGACAAACTGCTGCACGTGCTCAACAGGCTTGTGGACGGCGGCAACACCGTGCTCATAATCGAGCACAACCTGGACGTGATAAAGCAGGCCGACTGGGTAATCGATCTTGGTCCGGAAGGCGGAGACCGGGGCGGGCAGGTGGTGGCCGCCGGTACCCCGGAGCAGGTGGCGGCGGTGGCAGCCTCTTACACGGGGCAATTCCTCAAGCGCATCCTGTCGGATGAGGCGCTTGCCGTGCATTGATCGACGCGTGTTTACCGTCCGTTGAGCCTGCCGGCGCTCCCGGAGCAGCGCATGTGCTTACCTGTGTGCCTCAGGAAGGCAGCGCCGCTCCTTCCATGGTCGGCAGAGAATGCCTCAACTGCGTGGGTCTTCCTCCCTGAGCGCCTGCAAAATAGTGTAATAGCTCAGCTTGCTGCCGCCTCGCAGCAACCTTATGACGGCGCGCTCAATCACGCGAGATTCTTCTACTTCCAGTCGCCCCTGCGCGGGCAACTCCGCCTTTTCCCGGCAATCGGTGGAATCGCAGCAGTCCATCGTATGCCCTCCACTGTCCGACCCACTTCTATCATTGCCTGTAAGCGGCCTTGCGCGCATCCCCTGTATGT
>DATNRD010000390.1:0-4741 GCA_036703665.1 Candidatus Obscuribacterales bacterium | reverse complement strand
CTCTCCCAGGCGTCTTCCGCTGGTCTCCTGAACAGCCATGGCAGTGGCCAGCTGCTCCTGGCTCACGAAGCCATGGCTCAGCAGCAGAGAGCCAAGAAACTGGTGCGAGAGGTGCTCGCGCAAGATCTTGTCCAGTTGCTCGATGGTGATCAGCCCCATGGACAGCAGAATTTCACCTATGCGCAAGTGCGGCTTCTCACCCTGGATGTACAGCGCCGAAGCCACCTGGTCACGCGACACCAACCCCCTCTTGACCAGCAGCTCGCCGATTATGCGGTTTTCGTCGAAGTCCGTATGTAGCTTCTGCGAGCCAGTCACCGCTCCCCCTTCGGCTGCCGCGCCACCGCGGGCAACACCATACTCAGTCCGTCAGAACGAGAACAGGAACTCCAGATCCTCCTTCGTCAGCTCCTTGGCGATCCCCTCGTCGCCGCCGATCACCAGCTCGGCAAGCTCCTTCTTCTTTTTCTGCAGCGCCAGGATTTTTTCCTCGACGGTGCCCTTAGTGATCAACTTGTAATTGAACACGTGCTTGGTCTGCCCTATGCGGTGCGCCCGGTCAGTAGCCTGATTCTCCACCGCCGGATTCCACCATGGGTCGTAATGGACGACATAGTCCGCTCCCGTCAGATTGAGCCCTGTGCCTCCCGCCTTCAGGCTGATGAGAAAGATCGGAATCGACTCGTCTGCGTTGAAGCGGTTGACCTTGTCGAGGCGATCCCTGGCCGGTGTCTGCCCGTCTATGTATTCATAGACGTAGCCGACCTTCTCAAACTCGTGGCGTATCAACGTGAGCATCTCCACGAACTGGCTGAACACCAGCACCTTGTGCCCCTCATCGACAATTTCCTCAATCATCTCCAGCAGGGCATCCAGTTTCGCGGACGGTGGCACCTTGCCGTCCCGCCGGTCTTTGAGCAAGCGGGGATCACAACACACTTGCCGCAGTCTCAGAAGAGCCGCGAGCACTGATATCTGCGAGCGCCCGATGCCGCGGGCCGCTATCTCGCCGAAGACCTTCTGGCGGCACTCATCGAGAACATCGAGATAGAGAGAGCGCTGCTCGTCCTCGAGTTCGCAGAGGTTGATGATGTCGGTGCGGTCCGGAAGCTCCTTTTCCACCTGGCTCTTGAGCCGTCGCAAGATAAACGGGTGCACTATCTTCCTGAGCTTCTGTCCGACCCCCTCCACTCCCGCTTCTACGGGTCTTTCGAAGGTCTCGTTGAACTCCCGATATGATCCCAGGAAATCCGGCATCAGAAAGTCGAATATGGACCACAGCTCCCTCAAGCGGTTTTCCACCGGAGTTCCAGTGAGGGCCAGGCGGTGCAAGGCCTTCAGACTCTTGGAAGCCTGCGCCCCGACCGATTCCGGGTTCTTTATGTTCTGAGCCTCGTCAAGAATTACGTACTCGAACTGCACGTTCTTGAGCGTCTCGTAATCGCGCCGAATAATACCATATGTGGTGAAAATTACGTCCGGCTTTCTGGCTCCTTCGCGGGCAAGCTTGGACAACAGCTCACCCCGCTCCCGTCCCAGGAAAAGTGCAGTGGAAAGCGTCGGCGTAAATTTCTCGGCCTCGCTCATCCAGTTGTACACCACCGACGTTGGCGCTACCACCAGTGATGGCACACGCCTCTGCCCGTTCCTGTGGTGCGCCAGCAGGAGCGTGAGTGTCTGGATGGTTTTACCCAGGCCCATGTCGTCGGCAAGTATTCCCGCCAACCCGTACTCTCGAAGGAAAGACAGCCAGTTGAAACCCTCCTTCTGGTACTCGCGCAGCGTACCGCGGAAGTTGCCAGGAACCGGCACCGGTTCCAACTCCATAAAATTGCGCAACTTGTGAATAAAGTCCCGGAATCCCTCGTCGGCTTCGATCTCCACATCGTGAGCTTCCAGCGCCGCCGCTACCGGCAGTGCCTGATACAAGGGTCTGCCCCTTTCTTTTCCGGGCACCTCCCTCGGCATGCTCACGGCCTTAAGAAGGCTGAGCAAGGTCTGCACGGGCAGCCTGACATGGCGTCCATCGGACAGCTTCAGGTAGTTCTTATTCTTGAAAATCGCATCGACCACGTGGTGAAACGGGATTTGCTCACCGGACACCGATGCCTGCATCTCGAAGTCGAACTTGAACGCCCCCTTCTTCAATGAGAGCGCGGCTTTGAGCGCGAGCGGCTCCTGCACGACTCTGACGTTGCGCAATTTGTCCAGCCCGCTGATGTCCCAATCGTTGCATTGCTCGGACGAGAGGTAGTAAACGGCGTCCAAGGCGGGCTCGTCCATGAAGAAGAACCGATCGGCCACCGTCCTGGTGGGCTGCAGGTTCATCAGAAAACGCCGGAGCTGTCCCTCCTGCTCCCAGAGGCGCTTCACCCAGACGCTCTGGCCGCTGTCGGATATCGTGCGCGTGTACAATTCGGATTCGACCGCACTTGTCTCGTCACGCGAGGGCAGAACAAGGTTTCCGTAGGCGAAGCCGAGCGAGACTTCCACTCCTGGGTCCTTCTCGGCAAGACGGATAACCACTCGCGGCGGCTCGGTGACCGCCACCGGAAATGGTGCTGCAGACTCGTCGAGCAGCACCGCCATCCGCTTCTTCAATATGGGCAGATCGACCGCCAGGAACTTCGGCACGATGTCCAGCTTCACCGTCATCTCGCCGTGCGAGTCGAAAAACTGGAATAGCCGGTGAAGCGGGCTGACATCTATTGGATAGAAGGCATTGTTGGAAAGAACCCAGCTCACCTGTCCCAGGAAGAAGATCGGGTCGCTGAGCACTTCTCCGCCGGGCGCAACGGCCTGCAACCTTAAGGAAAGCTCGCCGTTCTCGGTTTCAGACATGACCACGCGCGGCTTGGCAGGCTGGTACGAAAAACTTATCTCGTGTCCGTCCGAGGTGTCGACCACGCGGGCGCACAGCCCGAGATGCCCGATGACGACACCTTCGTCTCCTCTGGGTATACGGTGACCGCCGGCCTGCCCCTTGGTAGTCTGCGGCAGAAGAGTCAGGTACTTAGCCAGCCGCCAGATGCGCGATTCCGGCTCGAGCATCTCCAGCACCTGCGGCGGGACCTTGAGTATGTTTACCTTTCCCTGTGGCTCGTCAGGAATCGTCCCGACAATCAAGGCCAGCGGCTTCTCCAGAATGAGAAGCCCGAGCGTAAACTCCCTGGAGTCGGGCTGAGCTCCTGCGGCAAAGGGGTCATCCAGCATATCCCTGGCCTTGGGAGCTCTTTCTTCCGGTGCCTCCCTTACCCTTTCCTGGTCGGCGAAATCGAAGCGGATGCCCGGATTGCGCCTGGCTATATGGGTCAGGAGCACAGCCACCGAATGCTTGCAGACTTCTTCAAAATATGGGCAGGAGCACTCGGCTTTGAACCTGTCTTCGCTCTCGATGCTGACCGTGACCTTGTACGGCTGCGGCTCGGAGCCGATGACGAGCGCCTCCACCGTGGCGCCCCCCTCGCCTTCCTGGTACTTGAGGACCTTCTTTCGCCGATAGTATTGGACGCCGCGGCGATAGACCGGCTCGCTGCTGGCCTCTTGAACCGCCTGCAGTGAGAGATTTGCGCGTTTACTCGATGCTGGTTTCATCAGGTGCAAACCTTGTCGGGGCAGAGTCGGCCCGCCCGCGCTGCCAGGGCGGCATGGCCGGCCCGCCGGGAAATGCAAAACATAATGTCCCCGCCCTCCCGACTGACGGCGGTGAGGGCAGTTATGCTTCCCAGCGCTATACAGCTTATCACGTCGCCCGCAAGCGGGCAGCAGACGCCCTTAAGAGGGCGACAGCACCCCGCTCCCGGAGCCCTTGGCCAGGAGCCGGAGTTCTATTTAAAGTGTAGCCCTCGGCTGGGCAATGCGCTCAACCGGCAGGGACAGGGAACATACTATTCATGCAGGCGGCTGCGCCCCACCCCGGCGCGGATCGAAGGGCAACACATTGCCCAGCCGCAGGGAGGCGCGCGCATATGCCTGCTCGATGATCTTCCTCATCTCCTCCTGGCGTTGCTCGAGCGCCTGACAGTGCGCCTTCAGCTCCTCGGCTTGCGTTCTCAAGAGCTGGGCGTTGTCCGCCAGACCGGGAATGAGAGCCTCAATTTCTTCTAACAATGAACTGGCCGGGCCAGCGTGGCGCGCCTTCTCCGGCGCCTGCGACCTTGCCTCATCCACCGTCAGCTCATCCCGCAACTTCTCGAGCGCCTGCTTTAGCGCCGCTGCGTGCCTGTAAACCGTTTCCGCCTCCTTCTCCAGCCATTGCTTGCGTGCCTGCTGAGCGAGAAGCTCAGCGGACAGGTGCTCGAGCGCCTTCTGCCGGATCTCCAGCTCGCGCTCGATGTGCTCCAGCTCTCGTAGCTTCAACTCCAACTCGCGCTTTCTCCACAGAACAAGGAAAAGAAAGGCCAGCGAAAACCCGGTTGTGCTGAGGGTTATATAGAGGTAGCCACGCCTGGCGCCGGAAAGCTCGAAGGATCGCGGCCCCACAAACCCGCTCAAATCCTCCACAAACGACGGTGGCACGGCTCTCACGTAATAGACTCTCCCCAAAACGCGCCCGCCTGGCGGCTCGCGTAGCCGAGAAGCCCCTGCTTTCCGCGGGCTTGCGTGTCCGTAGGCCGCTTCCAGCGGCGGCGGGTCGGTAAGAAGATCGTACGGCTCGTCAAGCTCTGGCAGCTTCTCCGGCGTCGCCAGGTGCTGCCATGACTGGCGATGGTATACCTTGCCCGTTCGATAGAGAACCGCC
>DATNRD010000389.1:0-3004 GCA_036703665.1 Candidatus Obscuribacterales bacterium | reverse complement strand
TGTGTACCCGCCAGTCATTTGCCGAGAAGCCAGCACGTGAGCCTGTACCACCAGGCACCGCGAATGCGGGCAAGCTCCTCCTCGAGCGCGGAGACCTTCTGCTCCAGCTCCTGTGCTCTCCTCTCGTTGACGATGGCGCGGGCGGCAGAGGATCGCAGGTCCGGTAGGAGTTTGACCTGCTCCTGTTTTTCCGCAAGCAGCGCTTCCAGATATCCGATTCGATAGCTGGCCGCCTCCAGCCGCGCAGTATGCTCGGACAGGGCGGCGCTCTGTGCTTCAATGATTCGGCCGAGCGTGTCGAGCTTGTCGTTCAGCGGCTCCGCGAAAATCTCGGAAACGGCGTCGGCAGGCACCACTGCATGCCCCGTATCAAAACGATCGCCTTGCTCCGCTGTCTGCGCCGAGTAGAGATCATCGAAACCGCTTGTCTCGAGCCGTTCTGGAGCTCCCGGGCGTCTGCTTGCCGAGACGCCGGGACCGGGTTTGAGCTGCCTATTCATTTCCGCGCAGCCCGGGCAGTTGAGGCTTCCATGCGCGTGCCCCATAAGGACACTCTCTTTCTAGCGGCCAATACTGAGGAATTATGGCTTCCGGGCTGATGTGTGTCCACTCTTGGCAAGTCGCGGCGCATCCGTTGTCCGTGCGGCCAGCGCTAGAGCCTGACACCACGGCTGGTGCGCCAGGCCGATTCGCAATTACGATGAGGTGTTCCGCCGCTTTTTTCGTTTTGAGCCGGCAACGAGAGTCTGACCGCCTGTAACCGCGCCTTCCGCATCCTGCGTTTGCTCCGTTTGCACTTCCGCCACCGTTGCGGAATACGACTGACGGGTACGCTTGCCTGCTGGTTCTATCGGGAATGGCGAGCCGACAGAGTTCAAGCCTCCGGGAAAGCTGCCGGTGGGAAAGACGATATTCGAGTTTGCTAAACGAGCGGTGCGACTGCCTGGGAACGGCATCGCCAGCCCTGGGGGCACTGCCGTGGCGGCACCGGGAAACAGATGTTCGTCAGTGTCCTGAGCCTGTCCCCCTGGGAAAGCGCTGAAGGCGGTGCCGTCGACCTCCGGGCTCGGGCCGCCCGGAAAGGCGACAAACTCCGGCTCCGACCCGAGCGGGTCAGCAGCAGCGCCGTCTACGGCGGGCGAAGCAACGCCAGACAGCGACTTGGACGGCTCTATCGTTTGCCTTTTCTGGCGCCGCTTCCTTTTCTCTGGCCTCTTCTGCGTCATCTTGCTTTCGGTTGGCGGGCATGAGCTACGGTGTCTGGTGCAGCACGTTATTTATACCCAGCGTTGCCTCGATTCTCTACCGGAGGGCGAACTTTTACCACCTGCCTGAGTGTAAGTACTCGGTCATGACCGGGCCTGTGCATCGAAACTGTCATCCTGTGGTGCTTCCCTGGCGCTCAGGATAAACTCCGCGCCAAGGATCTCGTGGCTGCAAGACGAGATCCTTTGCTCCTCTCGCTCTAATCGAGCGGCTCGGAATGACAACTCCGTGCCCAGAGTGCCTGTGCGGACCGATTGATTGCGCACGAGTTGGATTCGCCGGCCTGGTACTACTTGCGGTACCACGCAGCATCTCTATTCGCTTGACGACCGGCCGCCTTACGGTGAGAAACCTTGCTAGAATTTGGGCTCGTCACGCTTGCCGGGTAGTCAGGAGTCAGGAGGAAAGACCGATGGGCGGCACAGAGAACGAGAAGGTGCTGGTTTACCCTGCCGAGCTCAAGTACGTGAAGTCGCACGAGTACGTGCGAGTGGACGACGGAGGCAAGGCGACCATCGGCGTCACCGCCTTTGCCGCAGATCAGCTTGGTGACGTGACATACGTCGAGCTGCCCAAGGTCGGCGAGAAGTTCAAGAAGGAAGACAAATTCGGGGTAATCGAGTCGGTCAAGTCGGTCTCCGATTTGTTCATGCCGGTCAGTGGCGAAATCCTGGAAGTAAATGAGCGATTGAGCTCGGAGCCGGAGCTGGTCAACTACGATTGTTACGGGGAAGGCTGGATGATAAGGGTTCAGCTGTCGGATCCTGCCGAGCTGGACGGTGCGATGACAGCCGACCAATACAAAGAGTTCGTCGTCGAGTAACGCCCGGAACAGCCTGTCCTGGAAACGGGCTGTTCGTCGAGGCTCTGCCGCGGGTCAGAAGGGCAGGAGGGTATTGGGCTAGCCACGGTGGTTGGCGGTTCCGGGACGTTCGCCAGGGAGTCGTGCCGGGTTGTCAGGCGCAAAAGCCAAGGAATCCCGGGAATATGGTGACTGAGCCGGGGCAATTGAATACAATCAAAGGCGCCTGCTTCTCAAGCTAGAAAGTGAGGCCGTTTGTGAGTACCGATGCCATGGCGAAACTGGTTGTCAAAGCAGGTGTTCTTGCAACCATCACCGCCGTTATCATGCTGGCTGGCAATACCGAGGCCGGGCTGGCGTTCAAGCAGATCAAAGATAGCTTGATGAGCCACGTGCACCACCGGTGATGCACTGGTACCGATTTGCGCGAGTTGGAGACGGTTTAAGTGGCTGAGACCATTTGCTGGCGCCGGCGACCCGCGCCCGGAAGCACAGGCGCTATAATGAAATAAGCACTGGCGTCGGCTGTAGCGGCGGCGAGATTAACCTTGCTTGACAACCCCGCTTGTCCCATGTAAGGTGGGGTCCAATCATTTTCTTTACCAGGCTACGAAAAGCGAGTGCAGCTATGACCTTCGGGTCTCTGGAAGGTTTTGTCATGTCTTTAGGTGGAAATTTCGGTAATCGTTGGAGCAACCAAAATCGACCCGGTCAGGTGGTGCCCTGCCGGATCCTGGCGAAGGTATATGGCGGCTACGATGTGGAATACGGACCGCGTCGCCTCAAGGGCTACCTGCCCACGGAAGGAGCGCTGACTCCAGGGGTCGAGCTCCTCCTGCAGTTTGTCGGCTACCGTAATCAAATGGCTGTGTTCAACCTCTTGCACGGCAGTGTCCAACCCGGCCGTTAACTGGAGCCAGGACATTTGAATTAACC
>DATNRD010000388.1:0-4417 GCA_036703665.1 Candidatus Obscuribacterales bacterium | reverse complement strand
CCAGCTCCAGGAACATGTCTGCCTTATTGTGTGGTTGCGCCGGGTGGGGAGAGGCTCGGGCAGCTGCCACACAGAGCTGCTCGTGTGGCTTGGCGGGCGTCTGTGCGTCGCCAGCCAGTGCCGTTGCTGAGGGGGACGCCGCGGATGTTGTACGGCGCTGTCTCAGGCGTAACCCTGCTGCCGCCGTAGACCTACTTTAGCTAATCATCTGGATGTGAACTGCGCGTGAAATCGGTCATACCCGCCAGGCTGATGTGCCCTGCCCGGCCAGTACTTTGCTTCGTCGCTCCATGGCCGGGGCCGGCCAGCCTCAGCGGAAAGTCGGGTGACGGACACGGCCAGGTGGTTGTCAAGTATTGCAATTGTTTAAGAAATCTTCATAATTCTGGGTTGGGGTGACGTAAGGGCCTCTCGTAAATCCAGATTCAAATATCCAGGAGCGTAGCCATGGGGGGGTACGGCTGTGCCGGCTTTGGCGCATCGAGAATTCGCTGGATTCTGTGCTCGGCGCTGGGCATGACATTGCTGGTGGTGGCACAGGCGGCTTATGCCTCGGCCGTGAGTCTTGAGAGAAGCGCGGATTGTCTCACGGTTGAACAAGCACGGCTATATATGGTCGACTTGATCAATCGCGACCGTGCCTCGGCCGGTCTGCCGCCCGTCGCCCTGGATGATACCGCTACCGAAGCCGCTCAGATTCACACTAACGAGATGGCCCAGTGGAGTTACCTGAGTCACTGGGATTTACGCGGGCGCAAGCCTGATCAGAGATACAGCGAGCTTGGCGGACAGGGCGCTGTCTTCGAGAACGTGTACACGGATCACACAAATCCCTTCCTGGGTGAGAAAGTCCCGCTAGGTCGGCAACTGCTTGTGACCAGGCGCGAGCTGGAGCAAGCGGAAGCGTGGCTGTTCAACCAGAGGCCGCCCAACGATCGTCACCGCCGAAACATACTCGATCCGAACCACAAGCTGGTAGGTATAGGCGTGAGCGTGGCGTTCGACAGAATTCTCGGGCGAAGGCTGACGCTGGCCCAGGAGTTCGTGCGGGCTCCGGGAGAATTCGCGGCATTACCGGCGGATCTGTCCGGCGCGCAGGAGGTCAAGTTCACAGGCCGATTGAAAAAGGGATTCTCCCTGCGCGGCATTCAGATTTGCAGGGAGGAGCTTCCCGCGGACATGCATCCCGACCAGCTGAACAGAACCGGCTGTTACTACCTTCCCGACTGCACGGTGGCGATTTTCAGATGCTCGGGCTCAGCGACTGATGCAGCACTTAAGGTGTCCCGCGGTCACCAGGGAGAGGAGTTCTCGCTCAGCCTGAAGCCAGGCCAGAGCTGGAAGGAAGGACTGTATTATGTCATCGTCTGGGTAAGCGGTCCTGCCGGAGAACCGTTTATCGGCTCTACAAGGACGACCAGGTTCACCGTTGCCCAACCAGTGCACAGACTCGCCGAAGCTGGCGCCTGCCAGAGATCGAATCGCTCGAGCACCGCGATGATTGCTTCCAGTGCTCCGTAGTGCGGCCGCGATACTGGTGCCAATCTTGTTTAGCGGTCGTACGGGCGGGGTCTATCCCCGCTCGGGGCGGCGGTAAACGTCGCCCATACACATGTCTTGCTTTCCAGCGTTGGACCATTCAGCCAATTCAGCACCAGTATCGGCTGCGGCGTACCAAAGCAGCGGCGGCATGGCTTCCACAACGCCGCCTCAGATGCGACCTGCGGCGCCAGGTCCTGAACCACGGCGCAACGGCCCGGGGAACGCCGCAAGCGGCTGCACTACCGGACTTGGCTGTGCCGGCCGGCCCAGTACGGCTCTCTGAGGGCTTTCTTGTAAATCTTGCCGCTTCCGGTCTTGGGCAGCTCGCTGGCGAAGTCTACGCTGCGCGGCGCCTTGTAGTGCGCCAGGCGTGCCTTGACGAAGGCTATGACATCGCTGTCCGTGAGGTTGTGACCCGGACGGGGAACCACCACAGCCTTGACGGCCTCGCCCCAGACCTCGTCGGGAATGCCGAAGACAGCACACTCCAGCACGCCGGGATGCTCATAGAGAACGTATTCGACCTCCGTGGAGTAGACGTTCTCCCCGCCGCTGATGATCATGTCCTTCTTGCGGTCGACGATGCTTATATAACCCTCGCTGTCGATGACGGCAAGATCTCCCGTGTGTAGCCAGCCGTCCTTTATCGTTGCCGCGGTCACTTCCGGCTGGCGCCAATAGCCCGGCGTGACGCCCGGCCCGCGCGCGATGATCTCGCCGACCTCCCGGCCGTTCCACTCCACCTCGGCTCCGTCGGCGCGCACCACCTTTACTTCCACACCAATGAACGGCCTGCCGGTCGTGCACTTTACTGCCAGTCGCTTGTCCTCCGGCCACTCCTTCATATGCGCCTTGAGCAGGCTGAGCGTGAGGACCGGGCTGGTCTCCGTCATACCGTAGAGCTGGATGTAGTCGCAACCAAATACGGTGATGATCCTTTTCACCACCTCCGGTGCAATTGGGGCACCACCGGTCATGATCATGCGCAAGCTCGAGTAATCATGCGAGGCAACCTCAGGATGATTGAGCATGGCATTCACCATGGTGGGAATCATGACGGTGGCGGTGACCCTCTCCCGCTCGATCGTCGCCAGCACCGCGCCGGCGTTGAAAGCCGGGACAAACACATGTTTTCCGCCCACCCATGTGACGGCGAAGGTCGACCAGGCATCGGCCAGATGGAACATCGGCGCCGCATGTAACCAGGCGTCCGCGTCGCTCAAATGAAGTTCCGGAATGACCGCCAGCGCATGGAAGCTAACGTTTCCCTGGGTGAGCATGACGCCCTTGGGGCGTCCCGTGGTGCCGCTGGTGTAATAGAGATGTGCAAGATCCTCGGGCTTAAGCTCGGGCAGCGGAGGAAAGGTCGGGTCTTCCGCCTCCAGTGCCGCTTCATACTCGCCAGAAGCCTGTGGCAGCTCAGGCAGCTCAGGACCCTTGCCGCCGAGCCAGACGACCTGTTCCAGATCGGCGCACTGGCGCGCGGCCGCCGCCACTGCCTCCTTGAACTGGACGTGCGCAAACAGCAGCTTCACCTGGCAATCCTTAAGAATGTCGCTTATCTCTCTGGGTGAAAGGCGGAAGTTGACCGGGTTTAAAACAACCCCGGTGATGCCGCACGCATAATAAATCTCCATGAACTCATGGCCATTAGGCGCCATGACAGCGGCCACGGAACCCTTGCTCATGCCTCTGTTGATAAGCGCCCTGGACAGGCGGGCCACGCGTTGCCCGAACTCTTTGTAGGTGAAGTGCTTGGCGCCGTCGGACAGTCCGACTCTTTCGGGCCAGAGGGTGATAGCCTTGTTGAGCGAAAGCCACAGGTTCATGGTCTGTTATTCTCCGTCATGAGCGCGCGTGGGCAGGGGGATCATAGCGTAGTTCCCGGCTGGTAGCCTTCCAAGTCTTTAAGGCACTGCTGGAAGGTGCGCGGTCTGACCAGCGGCTTGCGCTCGCGAGCGACCCAGGGATCGGCGTCGATTACCGCCCGGTCGCGCCGGGAGATTTCGTACAGCTCGAAAACAATCTCGTCGATGGTGCGCTGGATCTCAGCCTCCTGCCGGTTGATCTGCTCGGCCTGCTCCTGGAATCTCTGGTAGGCCGCCCGTTCGTCTCCGTCGCCATTCAAACGGAGCAAGACCGGTCCCTGAAAGCGCGGGGAACATGGATCCCAGCTGTCGACCTCCCTGGCCAGCTCCACGGCGGCGGCTGCCTCACGAATTATTGCCTGGCCCGTTTGGGCGTCGGGCATGGCAAAGGGAAGCCTGCGCAGGTCGCCTATCTGAAAGTTGATGGTTGGATTGAGCACGCCCAGCAAGAAGCGCGCCGTGGAGGAATTGAGAAACCCCAGGAGGTACAGCGGGTCCAGGGTTTTGCTGAAGGCTGCCGAGCTGGCGATATCGAAAGCCGCCCCGGGGCTCAAAAGCCGTGCGCGGAAGCCCCTGGTGCCTATGTAAGAGTAGGTGACGCCGTTACAGAAGTAGAATTGCTCGCCGGGCAGGCGCCGCGACTGCCCGCGTCCGGCGCGGTAATCCCGTATGGCCGACCCGTCACCGCCCCAGTAGAGCATGTACGGCGTGGTGCGGTACCACTTGTGCCCGCCGCCCTTGTCGTATGGCACGAAGTCCGGGCGTTCCTCATCGGTGACCTCCCAGTGCCTCTTGACGAATTTGGCGTTGTTGCAGGTGAAAAGCCCGTTGGTCAGCGTGATGCCGGTGTCGGAGCTTTCCAGCGGCGGGTGCCGCTGGAAAAGGGCCGAGACTTCCGGCGGGCACCAGAAAGAGAGGCGTGCACCGGATATAGTGGCAAGCTGCGACTGCGGCGCGCGCACCGCGGGCAGCGCTGCTATGCCATCGCGTTCCGCGCGGGCCTTGTC
>DATNRD010000387.1:0-3390 GCA_036703665.1 Candidatus Obscuribacterales bacterium | reverse complement strand
GGATGTAGTGATAAACAGCTTGTCCGCAGCGCCTTTGTTTACGACCTTGGTGTCTCCAGCCACAAGCAGGACGCCGGCTGCTTCGCAGGCAAGACGCATAGAGCGAACGACGCGTCGCAAGTCGTCGATCGAAAGCCCTTCCTCCAGTATGAACGCTGCGGTGAGATAGATCGGCCGCGCCCCTCTCATCGCCAGGTCGTTGATCGTCCCATGAACAGCCAGCCGTCCAATGTCTCCGCCCGGGAAGAATATTGGATTGACCACATAGGAGTCGGTCGTAAGGGCCAGCTTCCCGCACGCGGCGTCGACACAAGCAGCATCGTCGAGTCGGCTCAGAACAACATTTCCTAACTCCGGCAGGAAAACATCCGCGAGCAATTCGGCGCTGAGCTTTCCTCCGCTGCCGTGCCCGAGGCGTATAACGTCTGTCGTGCTTGCGGGCACCGGGCATGAGAGTCCTGTGAGCCCTAAAACGGTGTCATTTTCAAACAATGTCCTCTTCTCCCATAACAAGGTGAATGGTGTCCCACAGAACATGAAGGAGCACGACGTGCGTTTCCTGGATCCGGTGGATGCTGAAGCTTGGCACGATGAGGCTCCAGTCAGCCACGTCTTTGACGCGACCGCCGTCCTTTCCGCAAAACGCTGCCGTCAGCAGCCCCAGCTTCTTCGCTTCCTGCAAAGCGTACACCAGGTTCGGCGACGTTCCACTTGTGCTAATCGCCAGAACCATGTCCTTCGATTGAGCCAGGTTGCGTAACTGCACTGCGTAGACGCGGGAAAAGTCATGGTCGTTAGAGATAGCCGTCAGCAAGGCACTACCTGCTGAAAGCGATATGGAAGGCAGCGCCTTTCGCTTCTCGAGAATTGGATGCATGAACTCCACTGCTACATGTTCCGCATCGCAGGAGCTTCCACCATTGCCCATAACAAACAGGCGCCCTCCCTGGGCAAACCGCTCTGACATTGCGCAGGCAAGGGACTGGATGCGCTCGGCGTTGTCTTGAAAGAAGTCTACACTCGTCCGCGCGCTTTCCCTGCTCTTGCGCAAGATCGCATCGCGGAGCGCTTGCGCATCTTGCGTGCCTGAAACGTGATGAGTTACGTAGATCATATTTTCGAATTCCTTCTATAAGCAATGCCCTTCAGATTACGATGCTTCGTCGGTGCAACTCCTGGGGGTCATCTCCTCAGTCCAGCCCGCCATGCGGGGGACTACTTCAGATTACGATGTTTCGTCGGTGCAACTCCTGGGGGTCATCTCCTTAGTCCAGCCCGCCATGCGGGGGACTACTTCAGATTACGATGCTTCGTCGGTGCAACCCCCTGGGGGCGCGGGCGTCCCGCCCGCCGGAGGAGCAGCCAAGATGCCCGCGCCCCCGGGAGAGCCGATGCCTAACTGAACGACAGTCCCTGCGGCGACAACTTGTTTCGTGCGCGGTGCTGCGATACGGCCGAACTTGTAATAAGCTGCGCATGTTCCCTCGGCTGACACCATTGTGGCCCCTAGCGGATGCTCCGGTGTGCAACCGGTGCCGAAGGCCGGGCAGTCATACGGTTTCCTCAGCCCGCGCAGGATCTGCCCGCTAATGCACACAGGCGACTCGCTTGCAGTTACGGTTTCCACTTCGAAGACGCGTTCTGCATCGAACTCGCGGAAGTCATAGCTGAGCTTGTAACCACTCTTGGGGATATAACCGAGCCCACGCCAGGCTCTGTCGGTCACGTCGAAAACCTCCGTCAGCAGAGCCTGTGCCTGGAGATTGCCGGCGCGGTTGACAGCTCGCCCGTATTGATTTTCCACTTCTGCCCTGCCCGCTTCGAGCTGCTTTACGCAGCGCAGTATTCCTTCGAGCAGATCCACCGGCTCGAATCCGGTCACCACAATCGGGACCTTGTATGCCCGGCTAATGGGCTCATACTCACGCCATCCCATAATCGCGCATACATGCCCGGGGGCCAGAAACGCGTTCACCCTGTTGTCCGGTGACTGAAGTATGGCGGTCAGGACAGGCGGAACTGTTACATGCGAGCAGAGCAAGAAAAAGTTCCGAACCCCCATGCGCCTGGCCTGCCAGATAGCCATCGCATTAGCAGGAGCGGTCGTCTCGAAGCCCACTGCGAAAAACACGACTTTCTTGTCCGGACGCGTGCTTGCAAGGTGCAGCGCATCAAGCGGAGAATAAACGACGCGAACATCGCCGCCGCGCGCCTTTATCTCAAGAAGATCGCACTGGCTTCCCGGCACCCTCAACATGTCACCGAAGGAGCAAAAAGTCACGTCCGGCCGTTGCGCTATCAATATTGCCTTGTCGATTAACTCGAGCGGAGTAACACAAACAGGACAGCCCGGCCCGTGAACGAGATGCACGCCTTCAGGCAAAAGGTCTTCGATGCCATACTGGCAGATTGTGTGCGTCTGGCCGCCGCAGACTTCCATAATCGTCCACTCGCGCGTGACCGCAGCCTTGAGACTGCTCGCCAGCCTGTCAGCGAGCTGACCATCTCTGTACTCGTCCAGATATTTCATGGGGCTTCTCCTCGCAGAGCGCTCTCGGCCTCGGAAAGCTCACCTGACATTCTGAGAGCTTCGTACTGGCGCTTCGCCTCGGTCTCATCAATCACGCTGATGGCAAATCCAACGTGGACCAGCACATAATCCCCTACTGCTGCGGCGGGCGCGTACTCTACGCAGGTAAGTCGCCTGACCCCGCCGAAATTGACCCTGGCCATGCGCAGCCCGTCCTTTTGCAGCAGCTCCTCGATTCGCCCCGGTATAGCTAGACACATGATTCAACTCCTGCCAGATGTCCCGAGGTAGAACCCCGCGCTTGTGTAAGAGCGACGACTGCCTGGCCAAGGGAAAGGCCGCCGTCATTCGAAGGTACGCGCCGCTGGAAATACACGCGCAGGCCCTCCCGGGACAGGCGGAGAAGCGTCATTTCCAGCAACAAGGCGTTCTGGAAAACGCCACCGGACAGACATACATCACTAATTCCTGTCTGCCGAGAGATCTGCCTGCACACCGCCAAGATTACCTCGGCTATCGTCCGGTGGAACCGCAAAGCAGCAGAGCCGGCTTCAGCGCCGCTCCGAATGTCATCCACAGCGCTAGCAAGAATCGAGCCCGGGCGGATAACCAGGACATCACCGCGCGTGAGAATCTCGATCTGATAGGGTTCAATTTCACGGATCGCAGCAGATGCCGTCGCGCAGGGCGTTCCCCGCACGGCATCCCTTGCCAGGGACTCGAGCGCCATGGCAGCCTGTCCTTCGTAGCTGGACTCCAGGCAGATTCCCAGCAAGGCAGCCATGCTATCGAACAGGCGGCCGCAACTCGAAGTTAGCGGGGAATTGATCTTCTTCTCGGCCTGCTGCTTGATCAGCGAG